>SBFS01000250.1 GCA_006227825.1 Burkholderiales bacterium
GACCGAACAGGAACACCGCCGGCAGCTCCAGCGGCAGGCCGGCGGCCGCGTCCGGTCGCTTGCGCCAATGCTGCACGGCTTCGCTGCGGGTGGCCTGCTGCGGCAGGCCCAGGCCGCAGCAGACGGCCAGGCGGGTCTGGGGTTGCAGATGCTGCAGCAGCGCCTGCAGCAGGGCAGGGTTGCGGTAGGGCGTCTCGATCAGGATCTGTGTCTGGCCGGTTCTGAGGGCCAGGGCTTCGAGTTCGCGCAGGCGGCGCGCCCGCTCGCCCGCCTCCTGTGGCACGTAGCCGGCAAAGGCGAAGGACTGGCCGTTGAGGCCGCTGGCGGCCAGGGCCATCATCAGCGACACCGGCCCCACCAGCGGATGCACCGGCACGCCCAGCGCATGGGCCGCCCGCACCACCGAGCTGCCCGGGTCGGCCACCGCCGGCATGCCGGCCTCGCTGACCAGCCCCATGTCGTGGCCCTGCAGGGCCGGCGCGAGCAGGGCGCGGGCCTGTGCGTCGAGGTCGGCGGCGGGGGTGTGGTCGCCCTTCTTGTGGGCCTGTCGCGGCAGCTCGGCGATGTGTTGCGCCTGCAGCGGCGCGGCCAGCGGTGTGCACCCGCCCACGCGCCTGAGGAAGGCGCGCGTGCTTTTGGCGTTCTCGCTGATCCAGTGGGTCAGGCGGGCGGCCACCGCCACGGTGTCACCGGGCAGCCAGTCGGTGGCCGGGGTGTCGGGTGCCGTGGCCTGTCCGCGCAGGCCGAAGTCCAGCGGTGTGGGCACCAGATACAGGGTGCCGGTGCGGGGGCCTGGTGCGGTGCTCATGGCACCACCAGCCCGGCGGCACGGATCATGCGGCAGGTCCGGATCAAGGGCAGGCCCACCAGCGCGGTCGGGTCGTCGTTGTCGATGCGCTCGAGCAGCGCGATGCCCAGCCCTTCGCTCTTGGCGCTGCCGGCGCAGTCGTAGGGCTGCTCGATGCGCAGGTAGCGTTCGATCTCGTCGTCCTGCAGGCTGCGGAACACCACCCGCACGGCCGCCAGGTCGACCTGCTCGAAGCCGGTGTCCAGGCAGGCCACGGCCAGCGCGGTCTGGAACACCACGGTCTGCCCGCTCATGCGGCGCAACTGCTGCATCGCGCGCTCGTGGTTGCCGGGCTTGCCCAGGGGCTCGCCATGCAGGTCGGCCACCTGGTCGCTGCCGATGACCACCGCGCCGGGGTGTCGGCGGGCCACGTCGCGAGCCTTGGCCAGGGCCAGCCGCCTTGCCAGGGCCGCGGGCGCCTCGCCGGGCTGTGGCGTTTCGTCGACTTCGGGCCGGTCGGTGCTGAAGGGGATGCCCAGGCGGCAGAGCAGCTCGTGCCGGTAGCGGGAGGTGGAGCCCAGGATCAGCGGGCGGGCGTCGGGTTGGGCGAGGGCGGCAGCGGACGGCATGGGCGCTATTGTCGGGCCTGCGCGGGGCATGGCGCGCCTGTCAGGCCAGGGTCCGCAGGACAGAGGTCTCCCGTACACTGCCGGCATGAAAGCGAAAGCCCCCCATTCCTGGAATGCCGACCGCATCGACATGCGCGCCTTCGCCCAGGCGGGCGGCAGCCTGTCCGCGCAGGAGCCGGTTGCAGGGTTCGAGCGCCTGGCGGCCGAGCAGCATCCGGATGGGCCGGCGGCCAGCGCGGTGCAATGGCAGGCGCAGGCCGAGATGCGCACGGGGCTGCCGGGCTCCGAGCCGACCCCCTGGCTGCACCTGCAGGCCGATGTGACCCTGCCCCTGACCTGTCAGCGCTGCCTGGGGCCGGTGCCGGTGCGCCTGCAGGTCGACCGCTGGTTCCGCTTTGTCGCCGACGAGGCCGCCGCCGAGCGCGAGGACGAGGACAGCGAGGAGGATGTGCTGGCGCTGGAGCCGCGCCCGTCGCTGCGCGCCCTGGTGGAGGACGAGTGCCTGATGGAGCTGCCGCTGGTGCCCATGCACGACTCCTGCCCGGCGCCGGTGCCGCTGTCCACCGGGGAGGCGCCCGATGCTGCACCGCAGCGCGAAAACCCGTTTGCCCGGCTTCAGCGCCTGCGACAGGGCGACTGATTTGTGCTTCACGCCCGAGAGGGCTATAATGTATGGTTTCGCGCCGACATCCGTCTGGAAAACCAACGAGGGGTGGGCGCAACCTGAGCGCATTCAAGTCACCCACCCGATTTTCAGGAGCCGACCATGGCCGTCCAGCAAAACAAGAAGTCCCCCTCCAAGCGGGGCATGCACCGTTCGCACAACGCCCTGACCACGCCCGGCATGGCTGTCGAGCCGACCACCGGCGAAACCCACCTGCGCCACCACATCAGCCCCAACGGCTTCTACCGTGGCCGTCAGGTGCTCAAGAACAAGTCCGAAGCCTGAGGCAGGTGTCGGGCTGTCTGCCCGGGCCCCGCGGCGTTATGCTCGGGGCTGCGCAGAAGGCACATGCACAAGCCCGCATGTCCCATGCGGGCTTTTTTCATGCCTGAAGGGGTGTGCCCCTCGGGCCGCTGCCAGGACAAGAACATGATCACGGTCGCTGTGGATTGCATGGGAGGAGACGTGGGGCCGTCGGCCACCATGCCCGCCTGCGCCGCCTTCCTGGCCGCGCATCCCGAAGCCCAGTTGCTGCTGGTGGGGCAGCCGCAGGTGCTGGCCGCCTGGCCGCAGCTGACCAACAACGTGCGTTGCACCGTGGTCCCCGCCACCGAGGTGGTGAGCATGGACGACCCGGTCGAGGTGGCCCTGCGCAAGAAGAAGGATTCGTCCATGCGGGTGGCCATCGCGCAGGTGCGCGACGGCAACGCCCAGGTGGCCGTGTCGGCGGGCAACACCGGTGCCCTGATGGCCATCGGCCGCTACCTGCTCAAGACGCTGGACGGCATCGAGCGGCCGGCGATTGCCACCCAGATGCCCAACGCCCGCGGCGGCGCCACCACGGTGCTCGACCTGGGGGCCAACGTGGACTGCACGGCCGAGCACCTGCTGCAGTTCGCTGTCATGGGCTCGGCCCTGGTGTCGGCCCAGACCGGCGCCGAGGAGCCGACCGTCGGCCTGCTCAATGTGGGCGAAGAGGTCATCAAGGGCAGCGAGGTGATCAAGCAGGCCGGCGTGCTGCTGCGCAACGCCGCCAACACCGGCGACCTCAACTTCTTCGGCAACGTCGAGGGCGACGACATCTTCAAGGGCACCACCGACATCGTGGTCTGCGACGGCTTCGTCGGCAACGTCGCACTCAAGGCCAGCGAGGGCCTGGCGTCCATGGTGGCGGGGCTGATCCGCGAGGAGTTCTCGCGCAACCTGCCCAGCAAGCTGGCCGCCCTGGTGGCCTACCCGGTGCTCTCGGCCTTCAAGCGCCGGGTCGATCATCGCCGCTACAACGGGGCCGCGCTGCTGGGCCTGCGCGGGCTGGTGTTCAAGAGCCACGGTTCGGCCGACGCCTTCGCTTTCGAGCACGCGCTGTCGCGGGCTTATGATTCGGCCCGAAACGACCTGCTCGAGAAGCTGCGCGGGCGCATCGCCCACGCCAGGCCGCTGCTGCTGCCTGCCGAGTTGCCCAGCGAACTCCGGCAGATTCCGACCATCTGACCATCCCGCCCCGCATGACCCGTTATGCCCGCATCACCGGCACCGGCAGCTGCCTGCCGCCCAGGCGCCTGACCAACGCCGACATGGCCGCCCTGCTGGCCACGCGCGGCATCGAGACCAGTGACGAATGGATCGTCGAGCGCACCGGCATCCGGGCGCGGCATTTCGTCGACGACGGCGTGTACGCCAGCGACCTGGCCACCGAGGCGGCCCGCCACGCGCTGGCCGCGGCCGGCATCGCGGCCGCCGACATCGACCTGATCATTGTTGCCACGTCCACGCCCGACATGGTCTTCCCGTCCACCGCCACCATCGTGCAGAACAAGCTCGGTGTGGCGGGTTGCCCCGCCTTTGACGTCCAGGCGGTGTGCAGCGGCTTCATCTACGCCCTGACCGTGGCCGACGCCATGATCCGGGCCGGCGGCGTGCAGCGGGCGCTGGTGATCGGGGCCGAGGTGTTCAGCCGCCTGCTCGACTTCAGCGACCGCACCACCTGCGTGCTGTTCGGCGATGGTGCCGGCGCGGTCGTGCTCGAGGCGGCCGCCGAGCCCGGCATCCTCGCCACCGACATCCATGCCGATGGCCGGCACACCGACATCCTGTGCGTGCCCGGGCACGTCTCGGGTGGCGAGGTGCTGGGCCTGCCGCTGCTGCGCATGGATGGCCAGGCGGTGTTCAAGCTGGCCGTCGGCGTGCTCGAGCAGACCGCGCGCGCCTCGCTGGAAAAGGCCGGCCGCTCGGCCGGTGACATCGACTGGCTGATTCCGCACCAGGCCAACATCCGCATCATGCAGGGCACGGCCCGCAAGCTCCGGCTCGACATGGACAAGGTGATCGTCACCGTCGACCAGCATGGCAACACCTCGGCGGCCTCGATACCGCTGGCCCTGGACGAGGGTGTGCGCAGTGGCCGCATCCAGGCCGGCCACACCCTGCTGCTCGAAGGCGTGGGCGGCGGCTTCACCTGGGGCTCGGTGCTGCTCGATTTCTGAACCGGCGCCATGGCGCCCCCACACAGGACTCCGCAATGACCGCTTTTGCATTCGTGTTCCCCGGGCAGGGCTCCCAGTCGGTGGGCATGCTCGATGCCTGGGGTGATCACCCCGTGGTGGCCCAGACGCTCAGGGAGGCGTCCGACGCCCTCGGTGAGGATGTCGGCCAACTGATCAGCCAGGGCCCCAAGGAGGCGCTGGCCCTGACCACCAACACACAGCCGGTGATGCTGGTGGCCGGGGTGGCTGCCTGGCGCGTCTGGCGCGCCGAGGGTGGCGCACTGCCCGCTGCGATGGCGGGGCATTCGCTGGGCGAGTACAGCGCGCTGGTGGCTTCGGGCGTGCTCACGCTGGCCCAGGCCGCGCCGCTGGTGCGCCTGCGCGCTGCGGCCATGCAGGAGGCCGTGCCGGTGGGCGCCGGCGCCATGGCCGCCATCCTGGGCATGGACGCCGCCAAGGTCAGGGCCGGCTGCGCCGAGGCGCAGGCGAGCTTCGCGGCCGGCAGTGGCGAGGTGGTCGAGGCGGTGAACTTCAACGACCCCGCGCAGACCGTCATCGCCGGCAGCAAGGCCGCGGTCGAGAAGGCCTGCGAGGTGCTCAAGGCGGCCGGCGCCAAGCGTGCGCTGCCGCTGCCGGTTTCGGCGCCGTTCCACTCCAGCCTGATGAAGCCTGCCGCCGAGAAACTGCGTGAGGCGCTGGCGCAGACGGCATTCGCCCCACCGCAGATTCCGGTGGTCAACAACATCGATGTGGCGGTCGAGACCGAAGCCGACCGCATCCGCGACGCGCTCTACCGCCAGGCCTTCGGGCCGGTGCGCTGGGTCGAGTGCGTGCAGGCCATCAAGGCCCGCGGCATCTCCACCCTGGTCGAGTGCGGGCCGGGCAAGGTGCTGGCCGGCATGTGCCGGCGCATCGATGCCGAGCTCAATGGCGTCGCACTCTACGATCCGGCCACGCTGGCCGAGGTCAAGGCCTTGCTGGCCTGACCGGCGCGCACATCCATTCCGACCAGGAGAAGATCATGTCCGAACACGTGTTTGCGGGCCAGGTGGCCCTGGTGACCGGCGCCTCCAGGGGCATCGGCGCTTCCATCGCGCTGGAGCTGGCCCGCAAGGGCCTGAAGGTCATCGGCACCGCCACCACCGACGAGGGCGCGGCGAAGATCAGCCATGCGCTGGCCAACTTCGAGTCCTGCCGGGGCGCCCGGCTGGACGTGAACAACGCGGCCGAGGCCGAGGCCCTGATCGATGCCATCGTCAAGGAGCACGGCGCGCTGCATGTGCTGGTCAACAACGCCGGCATCACCCGCGACATGCTGGCGATGCGCCTGAAGGACGAAGACTGGGATGCGGTGCTGGACACCAACCTCAAGGCGGTGTTCCGCATGAGCCGGGCGGTGATCCGCCCGATGATGAAGCAGCGTTACGGCCGCATCATCAGCATCACCAGCGTGGTGGGCGCATCCGGCAACCCGGGGCAGGCCAACTATGCGGCCGCCAAGGCCGGGGTGGCCGGCATGACCCGCGCGCTGGCGCGCGAGCTGGGCAGCCGCAGCATCACCGTCAACTGCGTGGCGCCCGGCTTCATCGAGACCGACATGACCGCATCCCTGCCGGAGGCGCAGCAGCAGGCCCTGCTGGGCCAGATCCCGCTGGGCCACCTGGGCAAGCCGGCCGACATCGCGCACGCGGTGGCCTTCCTGGCCAGTCCGCATGCCTCCTACATCACCGGCCAGGAGCTGCACGTCAACGGCGGCATGTTCATGGCCTGAGCGCCGTTCGGGCTCCCACGCCGAGCGAGGCCGCCCGGCGGGCCGGTCTAGGGGCAGCTCCCTAGCCCGGCTAAAATGGCGGCTTGTATCTCAACCACCCTCAGAGGGACTTATGAGCGATATCGAAGCACGTGTGAAGAAAATCATTGCCGAGCAACTCGGCGTGGAAGAAGGTCAGGTCACCAACGAGAAGGCCTTCGTGGCCGACCTGGGTGCCGACTCGCTCGACACCGTGGAGCTGGTGATGGCCCTCGAAGACGAATTCGGCATCGAGATCCCGGACGAGGACGCCGAGAAGATCACCACCGTGCAGAACGCGATCGACTACGCCATCGCCCACCAGAAGGCCTGATTGCCCATGAGCCGCCGCCGTGTCGTCGTGACCGGCCTGGGTTGCGTTTCGCCCGTGGGCAACACGGTGCAGGACGCCTGGGCCAACCTCCTGGCCGGCCGTTCCGGCATCGACCTGATCACCCGGTTCGATGCCTCGGCCATGGCGTGCAAGATCGCCGGGGAGGTCAAGGGTTTTGACCTGGAGTCCTACATCAGCGCCAAGGAGGCGCGGACCATGGACACCTTCATCCACTATGGCATCGCCGCGGCGCACCAGGCCGTCAAGGATGCCGGCCTGCCCACCGGCGAGGCGCTGGATGAAGAGACGGCCACGCGCATCGGCTGCATCATCGGTTCGGGCATCGGCGGCCTGCCTCTGATCGAGGAAACCCACACCGAGCTGACCAACCGCGGCCCGCGCCGCATTTCGCCCTTCTTCGTGCCGGCATCCATCATCAACATGATCTCCGGTCATGTCTCGATGCGTTTCGGCTTCAAGGGGCCCAACCTGGCCGTGGTGACCGCCTGCACCACGGGCCTGCACTGCATTGGCGAAGCCGCACGCAAGATCGAGTACGGCGATGCCGACGTGGTCGTGGCTGGCGGTGCGGAGGCGACCGTCTCTCCCCTGGGTGTGGGCGGTTTCGCGGCGATGCGCGCGCTGTCCACCCGCAACGACGACCCGGCGACCGCCTCCCGTCCGTGGGACAAGGACCGCGACGGCTTCGTGCTGGGCGAGGGCGCCGGCGTCATGGTGCTCGAGGAATACGAGCGGGCCAAGGCCCGCGGCGCCCGGATCTACGCCGAGGTGGCGGGCTACGGCATGAGCGCCGACGCCGGCCACATGACGGCGCCGAACATGGACGGGCCTCGGCGCGCCATGCTCAACGCCCTGCGCAACGCCGGTCTCAACACGGACCAGGTCGACTATGTCAACGCCCACGGCACCTCGACGCCGCTGGGTGACGTCAACGAGAGCAATGCCATCAAGGCGGCGCTGGGAGAGCAGGCCCGCCGCATCGTGGTGAACTCCACCAAGTCGATGACCGGCCACCTGCTCGGCGGTGCCGGCGGCATCGAGAGCGTCTTCACGGTGCTGGCGGTTCACCACCAGAAAAGCCCGCCGACCATCAACATCTTCAACCAGGATCCGGAGTGCGACCTGGACTACTGCGCGAACACCGCGCGGGACATGAAGATCGACGTGGCGCTGAAGAACAACTTCGGCTTCGGTGGCACCAACGGGACCCTCGTGTTCCGGCGGGCCTGACGACCCGTAGCGGCGTCCGGACCGGACACCGTAAGGTCGGTCCCCCAGGCCCATGCGTGCGCCTCCACCGGTTGCCTACCCGCTGGCGCGCAGCGCGCCTCTGGCGGTGGCCCTCGTCGTGGTCGGCCTGCTCCCCCTGCTTCAGGGCCTGATCTGGTGGCTCAGCCAGTCGTCCGGTGCCGGCCAGCGCGCCCTGGTGACCCTGGTCTTCGCTTCCGTCCTTGTGTGGGCGCTGTGGGCCTGGCGGGTCTGGGTTCGCTGGCCCCGTGGGTCGCTGCACTGGGAGATCGGGGCGACTGGAGGTGGCCGGCCCAGTTTGCCCGGTTGGTGGTGCTGGCGTGACGAGCGCACCGGCCAGGCCGTCATCCTGGAGGGGGTCGACGTGGCCCTGGACCTGCAGGGGCACGTGCTGCTGCGCCTGCGGCCCGCCCGGGGCCGGTCGATCTGGGCCTGTGCCAGCCGGGAGGCCGACCCGGCCCGGTGGCCGGACTTCAGGCGGGCCTGGACGGCGTGCGCCGCCTGAGCGGGGCGATGCCACCGTCTGGGTTATATTTCGGCGCCCATGTCCACCGAAGACCACCTCGCCCCCCAAGCGCCGGACAGCGACTCCATGCTGGTCCAGCGCACCCTTGCAGGGGAGCAGCGCGCCTTCGAGTTGCTGGTGGTGCGGTACCAGCGCCGCGTGGAGCGGCTGATCGGACGCATGGTGCGGGACACCGATCTGGTCGAGGACATCGCCCAGGAGACCTTCATTCGCGCCTATCGGGCGCTGGCCCAGTTCCGGGGTGACGCCCAGTTCTACACCTGGCTGTACCGGATCGCGGTCAACACGGCCAAAAAGCAACTGCTCGAGCTGAAACGCGACCCTCTCGTCTACCAGTCCCAGATGAAGACCGCGGAGGAGGATGAAACTTCCGGGTCGGAACGCGAACTAAACGGGGGCGTGGCCGACACCGAGACACCCGAGGCGGTGCTGGCCAGCAAGGAGATTGCCGAGGCGGTCAATGCCGCCATGGAGGCGTTGCCCGAGGAATTGCGCAACGCGATCACCTTGCGGGAGATCGAGGGCCTGAGCTATGAAGAAATCGCCCTGGCGCTCGATTGCCCCATCGGAACGGTCCGCTCCCGCATCTTCCGGGCGCGGGAAGCCATTTCGGGTCGGATCAGGCCTTTGCTGGATCGCCAGACGGGCAAGCGCTGGTGACGAAGAACAAACTGGGAATGACCTGCGAGGGTGGGTGAACGGACGGTTCCTATGGACGATGCGAACATGAAGCAAGACGCGACCCGCCCCGAAGCGGCGGACGAAGCCTGGTCGGCCCTGGTCGACGGCGAACTCGGCGAGCACGAATTGCAGCAGCTGCTGGGCGACGGCTTCCGGTCCGACGAGGTGATGGCGCGCTGGCACGGGTACCACGTGATCGGAGACGTGCTGCGCGGGGGCGCGCCGGTCGCGACCTCGGTGGCGACAGGCGATTTCCTGGCCGGTGTGCGCGCACGCCTGCAGCAGGAGTCACCTCCCTGGCAGCAGCCGGTGGGGGCCACCGTCCCCGGGTCCGTCGCTGCCCCGGTGCCTGTCCAGGCCGATGCCGCCCGTACCAGTGCCAACGAGAGCGTCTTCCGCTGGAAGCTGGTGGCCGGGCTGGCGTCCCTGACCGCCGTGGTGGCCGTGAGCTGGAGCGTGCTCGGTTCGCTCGGCGCGCCCGTGGCCGGTCCCCAACTGGCCGGTGTCGCCCCGGCGGCGCCCGCTGCCTCCGCGCCTGCGGCGGTCGTGACTGTCTCGGCCGAGCCGCGTGTGCAGCCCGCTCCGCTGGTGGTGGTCCAGACCGGCCAGGGTGCCCTCATCCGGGATCCGCACCTGGAAGCCCTGATGGCCGAGCACCGGCAGCACGCAGGCATGTCGGCCCTGCAGATGCCGGCCGGCTTCCTGCGCAACGCCACCTTCGACGCGCCGTCCCGCTGATCCACGCCCATGACGCCGCTTGCCGCATCACTTTCCGATCTGCCCGTCCGCCCGGATCTTGCCGTGCTGCATGGCCTGTTGCGGCCGCGCCGGTGGAGCAGGCTCCTGCTGCCCCTGCTTGCCGCAGCCGTCTGTGCGCTGGCACAGGCACAGGCACCGGTCTCGCCGGATTCGGCCACCGATGCCCAGAGCCGTTCCCTGACCGAGTGGCTGACCCGCATCCACGACGCCTCGCGTCAGCGCGCCTATGTCGGCACATTTGTCGTCAGTGCGGGTGGCGACATCTCGACCTCCCGCATCTGGCATGTGTGTGACGGACAGCAGCAGATGGAGCGCATCGACACGCTCAGCGGCGAGCCGCGCATCACCGTGCGGCGCAACAGCGAAGTCATCACCTTCGCGCCGGAGTCCCGGCGTGCCTGGGTGGACAAGCGCGAGTCGCTGGGGCTGTTTCCCGAGTTGCTGCGCACGCCGAGCAACCTGATTCCGGAGTTCTATACCCACCGCGAGTCCGGAACGGCCCGGGTGGCCGGTCACAAGGCCCGGGTGCTGGAGATCCTGCCCAAGGACGCGCTGAGGTTCGGCTACCGGATCTGGTCGGAGCAGACCACCGGGCTGGTCGTCAAGCTCCAGACCCTGGATGCGCAGGGGCAGGTGCTCGAGCAACTGGCGTTTTCCGAGCTGCAACTGGATGCGCCGGTCAGCATGGGCAAGCTCAGCCGGCTCATGAGCGACACCAAGGGCTACGAGGTCTATCAGCCCCGGCTGCGCAAGACCACGCCGGAGGCCGAAGGCTGGCGCCTGAGCGAGCCCGTGCCGGGTTTCCAGTCCATGAGCTGCCATGTGCGAGAGCCTGCCGACCAGGCGGAATCGCCGCCGATGCAGTGGGTGTTCTCCGACGGCCTGGCCTCGGTGTCCCTGTTCGTCCAGCCTTTCGACCAGACCCGGCACCAGAAGGAGAACAGCATGGTCTCCGGTGCGACGCATTCCATCAGCCGCAAGATGGGCCAACACTGGATCACGGTGATGGGTGAAGTGCCCAAGGCGACGCTGGAGCAGTTCGTCCGCGTGCTCGAGCGCATCGACCGTTGACCGGCGCCGCCGCGGGACGAACCGGCCTGTCACTGAAGCCTTCTTTTCGCGGCCGTCTCCCGCCCGCCCGGGGGCGGGGAACATGTTTCCCTCTGGCGACTCTTTTCCCTGCATGCGGACCACGGCCCTTGTGGTGGCGACTGGTCTGCCTTCCGACATCCACTTCCATCCGGGAGCATCCGACATGATTCGACGTACCTTGCAGCACCGCGCCGTGCATTCGCTGCTGGCCCTGGCCGTCTGGGCCGGCGGTGGCGCGGCCCTTCTGGCACCGGCCCCCGCGCTTGCCCAGCCCGTCTCGGCGCCGCTGGTCCAGGGCTTGCCCGACTTCACGCCCCTGGTGGATCTGGTGGGCCCTTCGGTGGTCAACATCCGAACGCTGGCCCGGGCCAACGGCCCATCGGCAAACGGCGGGCCGGACGAGGAGATGCTCGAGTTCTTCCGCCGCTTCGGCATTCCGATTCCGCCGGGCGTGACCCCGCGCGGACCGCGGCAGGAGCGCGGTCCCTCCGATGAGGCTGTGCCACGTGGCGTGGGCTCGGGCTTCGTGATCAGCCAGGACGGTTTCATCATGACCAACGCCCATGTGGTCGACGGTGCAGACGAATTGCTGGTCACGCTGCACGACAAGCGCGAATTCAAGGCGCGGGTGGTCGGCGCCGACCGCCGCACCGACGTGGCCGTGGTCAAGATCGAGGCCTCCGGCCTCAAGCCTGTGCGCCTGGGCGACGTCAACCGGCTGCGCGTGGGCGAGTGGGTGATGGCCATCGGCTCGCCGTTCGGCCTCGAGAACACCGTCACTGCCGGCATCGTCAGCGCCAAGCAGCGCGAGACGGGCGACTTCCTGCCTTTCATCCAGACCGATGTGGCCATCAACCCGGGCAACTCGGGAGGCCCGCTGATCAACATGCGCGGCGAGGTGGTCGGCATCAACAGCCAGATCTACTCGCGCTCGGGCGGCTTCCAGGGCATCTCCTTCGCCATCCCCATCGACGAGGCGGCACGGGTCTCGGAGCAGCTGCGCACCGTCGGTCGGGTCACACGCGGCCGCATCGGCGTGCGGATCGACCAGGTCAGCAAGGATGTGGCCGAGTCGATCGGGCTGGGACGGCCTCGCGGCGCGCTGGTGAGGGCGGTGGAACCGGATTCGCCGGCCGCCAAGGCGGGCCTGGAGCCCGGGGACATCATCCTGCGCTTCAACGGCCAGGACGTCGAGCGTTCCATCGATCTGCCCCGGGTGGTGGCCAACACGGCGCCGGGCTCCCGCAGCCCGATGACGGTGTTCCGCCGTGGCGGGCAGCGCGAGATGACGGTGGTGGTGGCCGAGCTGGAACCCGAGCGGTCGCAGCCGGTGGCCCAGGCCCCCCAGCAGGCCCCGGGCAGCAGCAGCGGCCCGGCGCAGGCGCTGGGCCTGTCGCTGGCCGACCTGAGCGCGGCGCAGAAGCGCGAACTCGGGGTTCAGGGGGGTGTCCGTGTGGTCGCGGCCGAAGGGGTGGCGGCGCGTGCGGGCATGCGCGAAGGCGATGTCATCATGGCCATCGCCAACACCGAGACGCCTTCACTCAAGGAGCTGGAAGCGGTGCTGGCCCGGGTGGACCTCAACCGGCCTGTGAGCATGCTGATCCGCCGGGGCGAATGGGCCCAGTACCTGGTCATCCGGCCGCAGCGATGAGCGGGGTGACAGCGGGGTGAAACCCCCCGCACGTCGCGGGGTATTCAGGCAGGGGTGGCCGATTTGCCACATTGCC
>SBFS01000247.1 GCA_006227825.1 Burkholderiales bacterium
TGGCCGGCAACCAGCCCAGCCCCAGCCCCGATGACGGGGACGCCGTCGATTCGTTCGCCGGCATGCCGACCGACGCCCTGACCGATGCTGGAGCGGAAAACGCCGAGGTCTTCATCGAGGAACTGGACCTCTGGCTCGAGGTGCGCACGCGCTACCTGACCTGGGTGGATGGCCGGCTGGCGCAGATGGTGATTGCCAGCGACATCACGCCCCGCCGCAACGCCGAGGAGCAGGCCGCCCGGCAGGCCGAGCGCGCCCAGACCGCCAGCCGCCTGATCACGATGGGCGAGATGGCCTCCAGCGTGGCGCATGAACTCAACCAGCCGCTGACCGCCATCAGCAACTACTGCAACGGCATGATCTCCCGCCTGCAGGAGCAGCGCATCTCCCAGGATGAGCTTCTCAAGGCCCTGGAAAAGACCGCCCGGCAGGCCCAGCGTGCCGGGCAGATCATCCAGCGCATCAGGGCCTTCGTCAAACGCAGCGAGCCCAATCCGGCGCTGTCCGACGTGGCCCAGATGGTGAGCAACGCGATCGAACTGGCCGACATCGAACTGCGGCGTCAGCAGGTCAGGCTCACGCCCTATGTCGCTGCCCGCCTGCCCCGCCTGATGGTCGACCCCATCCTGATCGAGCAGGTACTCATCAACCTGCTGAAGAACGCCGGTGAGGCCATTGCGCAGGCAGGCAGGCCGCAGGGCCAGCGCCTGGTCGAGTTGCGCGTGACGCCGCGCACCCAGGACGGGCAGGAGGTCGTGAGCTTCGAGGTCCGGGACACCGGCAACGGGGTTCCGGCGGAAATGATCGAACGCATCTATGAGGCCTTCTACAGCACCAAGAACGAAGGCATGGGGATCGGGCTCAAACTCTGCCGCAGCATCGTCGAGTCCCACCACGGGCGGATGCATGTGGAGAACCTCTACAATGGCGACGGGGTGGTGGGTTGCTGCTTCAGTTTCTGGATACCCGTGGCATCCCGCCTGCAGGCGAGCGAATCCCCTGCCCAGCCGACGGTTGAAACAGAAAGAGCGAGATGAGTTTGATCCCGAAGAAAGGCACCGTCTACGTGGTCGATGACGACGAGGCCGTGCGAGACTCCCTGCAATGGCTGCTCGAGGGCAAGGATTACCGGGTCAGGTGCTTCGAATCGGCCGAAGCCTTTCTCAGCCGCTACGATCCTCGCGAGGTGGCCTGCCTCATTGCCGACATCCGGATGGGGGGCATGAGCGGCATGGAGTTGCAGGAGCGGCTGCTCGACCGCCATTCCCCGCTGCCCATCGTGTTCATCACCGGCCACGGCGACGTGCCGATGGCCGTCGAGTCGATGAAGCGGGGCGCCCTGGATTTCATCCAGAAGCCGTTCAAGGAAGACCAGCTGGTCGCCCTGGTCGAGCGCATGCTCGAACATGCACGCGAAGCCTTCGCGACCCACCAGGAGGCCGCCAACCGCGACGCCCTGCTCTCCAAGCTGACCAGCCGCGAGGCACAGGTGCTCGAACGCATCGTCGCCGGCCGGCTGAACAAGCAGATCGCCGACGATCTGGGCATCAGCATCAAGACGGTGGAGGCCCACCGGGCCAACATCATGGAAAAGCTGGGCGCCAACACGGTTGCCGACCTGCTCAAGATCGCACTGGGGCAGAGCCCGGCCAAGGCCTGACCCCGCCGTGCAGCCGCCCCGAAAGCAGCGCCCGCCGACACGCGGGCGTTTTTGTTGACCTCCCACCGCCAGGAACAGCACAGACATGACCGCCCAGCTCATCGACGGCAACGCGCTTTCCCGAGAGACCCGCGCCGACATCGCCAGACGGGTCCAGACCCTCAAGGAGCGGGGCCTGACACCGGGCCTGGCCGTCATCCTGGTCGGTGACGATCCGGCCTCGGCTGTCTATGTCCGCAACAAGGTCAAGGCCTGCGGCGAAACCGGCATGCACTCGGTGCTGGAGACATGGCCCGCCAGCATGACCGAGGCCGAGCTGCTCGCCCGGATCCAGGCCCTGAACAGCGACCCATCCATTCACGGCATCCTCGTGCAGCTTCCCCTGCCGGGGCACATGAACGCGCAGAAGGTGATCGAGGCGATTTCGCCGGACAAGGACGTGGACGGCTTTCACGTGGCCAGCGCCGGTGCCCTCATGACCGGGCTGCCCGGCTTCTGGCCCTGCACGCCCCACGGCTGCATGAAGATGCTGGAGTCCATCGGCTACGAGCTCAGGGGCAAGCATGCGGTGGTGATCGGTCGCAGCAACATCGTCGGCAAGCCCATGGCCATGATGCTGCTGCACAAGAGCGCCACCGTGACCATCTGCCACAGCGCCACGGCCGACCTCAAGGCCATGACCTTGCAGGCGGACGTGATAGTGGCCGCAGTCGGCAAGCGCGGGCTGGTGACAGCCGACATGGTCAAACCGGGGGCCGTGGTGCTGGACGTCGGCATGAACCGGGACGAGCACGGCAAGCTGTGCGGTGACGTCGACTTCGCCGGTGTGCGGGAGGTGGCCGGCTGGATCACGCCGGTGCCCGGCGGGGTGGGCCCGATGACCATCACGATGCTGATGGCCAACACACTGGACGCCGCAGAACAGTCGCTCTGAGGTGCCCCGGCAGCGACGCCGCGGGACTGTTCCTTCAGGCGGCGACGGCGGGCGCGCGGGACAGGCGCCAGAGCACGGCACCTGAGCAGGCCCACTGCCCCAGCACCATCAGCGAACCCACGCTGTGCCACAGGCCCAGGTCACCGCCGGTGGCACGCGCGGTCACGATCTTCTGCGCCACGCCGAATTCCTGCACCATCGCCAGCAGCATCCCCAGCAGCACGAAACCCATGGTTCCCAGGCTGTGCTGCATGCGGGCCAGGTCGGCACCGGCCAGGTCGACCGTGTTGTCCTCCGGGGCCCGGAACCGGGCCCGGGTGCGGTCGCGCCGGAGAATCAGCAGCAACCCGAAGCCCAGAAGCAGACCGGCGTAGCTCTGGAAGCTGAACAACTGCGCGGCCACCGGACCGGCCACCGCCGGGCTGCCCAGCTGGGCAAACAGGGTCGGAACCGCCAGGAAGCTCAGGGCGGAAATCCCGCCCCACCAGAGAGCCGCCAGAAAAAGCGCGAGACGCCGCATGCGGTCACTCGTAGCGCACAGCCACGATCTCGTACCGGCGGGTGCCGCCCGGTGCCTGCACCTCGGCCACGTCGCCCTCCTCCTTGCCGATCAGTGCCCGCGCGATCGGACTGCCGACGTTGATCAGGCCCAGCTTGAGGTCGGCCTCGTCCTCCCCGACGATCTGGTAGGTCACGGCCTTGCCGGACTCTTCGTCCTCCAGGTCGACTGTGCTGCCAAACACCACGCGCCCGCCGGCGTCCAGCGCCGCAGGATCGATCACCTGGGCGGCAGACAGTTTGCCCTCGATCTCGGCAATGCGTCCCTCGATGAAGCCCTGGCGCTCCTTGGCCGCGTCGTAGTCGGCGTTCTCGCTCAGGTCCCCCTGGGCACGGGCATCGGCAATGGCCTGGATGACAGCGGGACGGTCCACGGTCTTGAGGCGGTGCAGTTCGGCCTTGAGCTGCTCGGCCCCGCGCCGGGTGATGGGGAAAGTGGCCATGGGATCGACTCCGGAATCTCGGCGCGCGCGCGCCACGACAAAAAGCAAACCGCCGATCGTTTCCGGTCGGCGGCTCAATACTTCATTATGCACTGAATCCGGCCGGCATCTGCCGGCGCCGGATCAGGGATTGCCCTGCCTGGAGAGCCCGCTCAGCCGTTCAGCTGGACGTGCATCTCCTGGACGGAAATCACCTCCAGGCTGTCCAGGTACCTCATGCCCTCGACAGCGGCCTCGGCACCGGCAATCGTGGTGAAGGTCGTCACCCGGGCCAGCAGGGCCGAGGTCCGGATGGCCCGGGAATCGGCGATGGCATTGCGGCGCTCCTCGACCGTGTTGATGACCAGCGCGATCTCGTCGTTCTTGATCATGTCCACGATGTGGGGCCGGCCCTCGGTGACCTTGTTGACGGTCTGGACGGCAATGCCGGCCTCGGCAATGGCCGCGGCCGTGCCGCGCGTGGCCACCAGTTCGAAGCCCAGCGCGACCAGTTGGCGCGCCACTTCCACCGCCCGCGGCTTGTCGCTGTTCTTGACGGTCAGGAAAACCTTGCCGGACCGCGGCAGCCGGGTGCCCGCACCCAGCTGGCTCTTGACGAAGGCCTCGCCGAAGGTGCGGCCCACCCCCATCACCTCGCCGGTCGACTTCATCTCCGGGCCCAGGATGGTGTCCACGCCGGGGAATTTCACGAACGGGAACACCGCCTCCTTGACGCTGAAGTACGGCGGCGTGACCTCCGCGCCAATGCCCTGCTCGTCCAGGCTGCGCCCGGCCATGCAGCGCGCCGCCACCTTGGCCAGCTGGATGCCGGTGGCCTTGGAGACGAAGGGCACCGTGCGCGAGGCGCGCGGGTTGACCTCCAGCACATAGATCACGTCCTGCTTGCGGCCACCCTCCTCCACCTCCTGGATGGCAAACTGCACGTTCATCAGGCCCACCACGTTCAGGCCCTGGGCCATCGCCGCGGTCTGGCGCCTGAGTTCGTCCACGGTCGCCTTGCTCAGGTAATAGGGCGGCAAAGAGCAGGCAGAGTCGCCCGAGTGCACGCCGGCCTGCTCGATGTGCTCCATCACGCCACCGATGAACACACGCCCCGAGGCGTCCCGCACCGCGTCCACGTCGCATTCGATGGCATCGTTGAGGAAACGGTCCAGCAGAACGGGGGAATCGTTGCTCACCTTCACGGCCTCGCGCATGTAGCGCTCCAGGTCGCGCTGCTCGTGCACGATCTCCATCGCCCGGCCTCCCAGCACATAGCTGGGGCGCACGACGAGCGGATAGCCCAGGTCGGCCGCCTTCTCGAGAGCCTCGCTTTCGGTGCGGGCGGTGGCGTTGGGCGGCTGGCGCAGACCGAGGTCCTGCAGCAGCTTCTGGAAGCGCTCCCGGTCTTCGGCCGCGTCGATCATGTCGGGCGTGGTGCCGATGATGGGCACACCGTTGGCCTCCAGACCGAGCGCCAGCTTCAGCGGCGTCTGCCCACCGTATTGCACGATCACGCCGGCCGGCTTTTCCTTGTCGACGATCTCCAGGACATCCTCGAGCGTCAGGGGTTCGAAGTACAGCCGATCGCTGGTGTCGTAGTCGGTCGACACGGTCTCCGGATTGCAGTTGACCATGATGGTCTCGTACCCATCCTCGCGCATGGCCAGGGCCGCGTGCACGCAGCAATAGTCGAATTCGATGCCCTGGCCGATGCGGTTGGGACCGCCGCCGAGCACCATGATCTTCTTCCTGTCGGAGGGTTGGGCCTCGCATTCGCCGTCGCCCTGCCCCTCGTAGGTCGAGTACATGTAGGCGGTGTTGGTGGCGAATTCGGCCGCGCAGGTGTCCACCCGCTTGTAGACCGGCCGCACATTGAGCTGCCTGCGCCGCTGCCTGACCGCGGTGTCGGTGGTCTTGAGCAGCTTGGCCAGGCGGCGGTCGGAGAAGCCCTTTTTCTTCAGGCCACGCAGGGTGTCGGCATCCAGGCTGTGCAGGGCCCGCTCGCCCTCCTTCGCCGTCAGCGCGTCCATCGCCAGCTCCAGCTTGACGATCTCCTCGATCTGGACCAGGAACCACTTGTCGATGCTGGTGAACTGGTGCACCTCGTCGACCGACCAGCCGGCGGCGAAGGCATCGCCCACGTACCAGATCCGCTCGGGACCGGGCTCACCCAGCTCCCGCTCCAGCGTCTCGCGGTCCTGGGTCTTCTCGTTCATGCCATCCACGCCGACTTCCAGGCCGCGAAGGGCCTTCTGGAAGGACTCCTGGAAGGTTCGGCCCATGGCCATGACCTCGCCCACGGACTTCATCTGGGTGGTCAGCCGGCTGTCGGCGGCGGGAAACTTCTCGAAGGCAAAACGCGGGATCTTGGTCACCACGTAGTCGATCGAGGGCTCGAAGGAGGCGGGCGTGGCGCCGCCTGTGATCTCGTTGCGCAGCTCGTCGAGCGTGTACCCGACTGCCAGCTTGGCCGCGACCTTGGCAATCGGGAACCCGGTGGCCTTGGAGGCCAGCGCGGACGAACGGGACACGCGGGGGTTCATCTCGATGACGATCATGCGACCGTCCTTCGGGTTGATGGAGAACTGCACGTTGGAGCCGCCGGTGTCGACACCGATCTCGCGCAGCACCGCCAGCGAGGCGTTGCGCATGATCTGGTACTCCTTGTCGGTCAGCGTCTGCGCCGGCGCCACGGTGATGGAATCACCGGTGTGCACACCCATCGGATCGAGGTTCTCGATCGAGCAGACGATGATGCAGTTGTCCGCCTTGTCGCGCACCACCTCCATCTCGTACTCTTTCCAGCCCAGCAGCGACTCCTCGATCAGCAGCTCGTTGGTCGGCGAGGCTTCCAGGCCACGCTTGCAGATGGTCTCGAACTCCTCCGGGTTGTAGGCGATGCCGCCACCCGTGCCGCCCAGGGTGAAGCTGGGGCGGATGACGGTCGGGAAACCGGTGGTCTTCTGCACCGCCCAGGCTTCCTCCATGCTGTGGGCAATGCCCGACCTGGCAGAACCCAGACCGATCCTGGTCATGGCGTCCTTGAACTTCAGGCGGTCCTCGGCCTTGTCGATCGCCTCGGGCGTGGCGCCGATCAGTTCGACATCGTATTTGGCCAGCACGCCATGGCGCCACAGGTCGAGCGCGCAGTTCAGCGCGGTCTGTCCACCCATGGTCGGCAGGATGGCGAAGCCGCCGGTGCAGTTCGGACGCTCCCTGGCGATGATCTTCTCGACCGTCTGCCAGGTGATGGGCTCGATGTAGGTGACATCGGCCGTGGCAGGATCGGTCATGATGGTGGCCGGGTTGCTGTTGATCAGCACCACCTTGTAGCCCTCCTCGCGCAGTGCCTTGCAGGCCTGCACGCCCGAGTAGTCGAACTCGCAGGCCTGGCCGATGATGATCGGGCCGGCTCCGATGATGAGGACGGTCTGGATGTCGGTTCTTTTCGGCATGGGTTCGCTTGTGTGTCTTGGCGGCGGGCCTCTCAGGCCTGGCGCTGGGTTTCCAGTTTGTTCAGCAGCGCCTGCACGCGCTCGGCGGGAACGTTCTTCTGCATCAGCTGCAGCAGGCCATCGCCCTCGATGATCGGGCGCAGCACTTCGACTTCGGCCGGATAGAAGCGCGCATCCCACGCGGCCATCTCGGCATCGAAGGTCTCGTCGTCCCAGGTCTTGCCCTTGGCCAGCAGCGTCACCAGCGGCATGGCCTTGTTCTCCAGGAACGCCTTGCGGTAGGGCTTCTGGGCCCAGCGCTGGGTAAACCACTCCCGGTGCGCAGGCTCCAGCGACAGAACGCGCTTGGCAATCGCCTTCTCGACAGCGAACACGGGAAAACTGAACAGCTTCATGGCGATGCTCCCGATCAGGCGCTGGCGCGCTCCTGCATCAACCCGACGAAGCGGTCGAACAGATAACCGATGTCGTGCGGTCCGGGCGATGCCTCGGGGTGCCCCTGGAAGCAGAAGGCCGGCCGGTCCGTGCGGGCCAGGCCCTGCAGCGTGCCGTCGAACAGGCTGACATGCGTGGCCCTCAGGTTGCCGGGGAGACTCTTCTCGTCGACGGCAAAACCATGGTTCTGGCTGGTGATGCTCACACGCCCGCTGTCGAGGTCCTGGACCGGGTGGTTCGCGCCATGGTGCCCGAACTTCATCTTGAAGGTCGATGCGCCACTGGCCAGGGCCATGATCTGGTGCCCCAGACAGATGCCGAAGGTGGGCAGACCGCTGTCGATCAGTTCACGGGTGGCGGCGATCGCATAGTCGCAGGGCTCAGGGTCGCCAGGCCCGTTGGACAGGAAGACACCGTTGGGCTTGAGCTTGAGCACATCGGAAGCCGGTGTCCTGGCAGGCACCACCGTGATCTTGCAGCCCCGCTGCGCCAGCATGCGCAGGATGTTCTTCTTGACCCCGAAGTCGTAGGCCACGACATGGAACTTCGGCGCGATCTGCTCACCGTAGCCAAAGCCCAGTTGCCACTCGGTCTGGGTCCAGGCGTAGGGTTCGCTGCTGGTGACCACCTGGGCCAGGTCCTGGCCGGCCATGCTGGGCGCGGCCTGTGCCGCTTCGATGGCCCGGGCACGGTGCGCTTCGGTCACGGACTCCCCCGCGGGCAGCGCCAGGATGCAGCCGTTCTGGGCACCCTTGGTGCGCAGCAGCCGCGTCAGGGCACGGGTATCGAGGTCGGCGATGGCCACCGTGCCCTCGCGCTGCAGGTAGCCGGAAAGGCTTTCCTCGCTGCGGAAGTTCGACGCCAGGAGCGGCAGGTCCTTGATGATCAGGCCGGCCGCATGGATGCGGTCGGCCTCCACGTCCTCGCGGTTGACACCGGTGTTGCCGATGTGCGGGTAAGTGAGCGTGACGATCTGCTGGCAGTAGCTCGGATCGGTGAGGATTTCCTGGTAGCCGGTGATGGAGGTGTTGAACACCACCTCCCCGGTGGTCTGGCCGGTGGCACCGATGGACACTCCGCTAAAGACCGTGCCGTCTGCGAGCGCGAGGATGGCTTTCGGATGGACGGGCAGCACGGGATTCTCCAGTAGTTGGTGGGCGCACCCACGCCCGCCGGGGCTGGACACCCGGTCTGCAGGACCGGGATACCCGGTGAACCGGCGTACCGGTCGAACGGGAAGGACAGGAACTGGACATCCCTGTGCCAGAGGCGGGCGCCTGCGGTGGGCGCCGGTTGCGGGTAAACCTTCAAATTATAGCCGGCCAGGCAGCCCTGCCCCCCTGCGCCCGGCACCCGGGAGCCTCCCGTCAGGCAGGCGCCAGCCTGGCAGAGACAGCGCTGGCGTGCAGACAGATCGCCGCGGCCGCCGCGACATTGAGCGACTCCTCGCCCCCGGGCTGGGCGATGCGCACCGACTGGCTCGCCAGCGCCTGCGGTTGCGGCCCCACGCCCTGCCCTTCATGGCCCAGCACCCACGCACACGGCCATGGCAGTGACGCCTCGTGGAGCCACTGCCCGTGATGGGAACTGGTCACCAGCAGGGGCACCGACAGGGCCCGCAGGTCGGAGGGCTCCAGTGCCTCGCGCAACTCAAGCCCGAAATGCGCCCCCATGGCGGCCCGCAGTACCTTGGGCGACCAGAGTGCCGCCGTTCCCCTGAGCGCCAGCACCTGGCGAAATCCGAACGCTGCCGCGCTGCGCAGGATGGAACCCACATTGCCGGCGTCCTGCAGACGGTCCAGCACCACCGTCGGGGCATCCGCCGCAAGGCCCGCGCCCGGCCCGGGCAGATCGACCAGGAAGCCCATGTCCGGCGCCGACCCCAGTCCGCTGACCACGGCCATCAATGCCTCCGGAACCAGGACCACGCGCTCACAGGCCTGGCGCAACGGGGCCTCGGCCCTGTCCCACGCTGCCTCCGTGAAGACCGCCTGGGAAGGACGACCGCCGCGTGCCAGCAGGGCACGACAGAGGTGATCCCCTTCGATCCAGAACTGCCCGAACCTCCGGTAGGCGGTGTTGTCCTGGGCCAGCGACCTGAGCCGCTTCACCAGCGGATTGTCGCGCGACTGGATGCGCTGCAGTCCGCTCACGGGAACGACCGCTCCAGCAACCGGGCCACCGGAGCGAAGGACCGCCGGTGCTCCGGCAGCGGCCCCAGGCGCCGAAGCGCATCGAGATGCTGCGCGGTGCCGTACCCCTTGTGGCGGTCGAAACCATACTCCGGATGACGCTGGTGCAGATCCTGCAGCAGCCGGTCGCGCGTCACCTTGGCCAGTATCGAGGCCGCGGAGATGGCTGCAACGCGGGCATCTCCGCCCACCACGGCCTCGGCCAGGACGTCCAGCGCGGGCAGCCGGTTGCCGTCAACCAGCACCTTGGCCGGCTTCAGGCGCAGACCCTGCACCGCGCGCCGCATCGCCAGCAAGGTGGCCTGCAGGATGTTCAGGCCATCGATCTCCTCCACGGATGCCAGTGCGACACTGCAGCACAAGGCCTTGGCACGGATCTCGTCGTGCAGCCGCTCGCGCTGAAGCTCGGTGAGCTTCTTCGAGTCGGCGAGCCCCCGGATCGGCGCCTGGTCGTCCAGGATGACGGCCGCCGCCACCACCGGACCGGCCAGCGGCCCCCTGCCGGCCTCGTCGACCCCTGCCAGCAGGCCGGGCACATCCCAGCGAAGGCAGGTCTGCTCAGCTTTGAAGAAGTCTTTCGATCGCATCGGTCGCCAGTTGCACGGTGTCGCGTCGCAGGTCGCGGTGCAGTTGGGCAAAGCGGGCCTGCACGGCCGCCATTCTCGCAGGATCGTCCAGCCAGCCCAGCACGGCCTCGGCCATGGCGCGGGGGGTGGCGGCCTCCTGCAGCAACTCGGGCACCACGAAATCCTGGGCCAGGATGTTGGGCAGTCCGACCCAGGGCTGCAGGCGCTTGCGCCGCATCATCTGCCACGACAACCAGTGCATGTTGTAGGCGATCACCATCGGACGCTTGAACAGGGCGGCCTCCAGGGTGGCCGTTCCGCTGGCAATCAGGGTGAGGTCACACGCTGCCAGGGCGTCGTGCGACTGCCCGGCGACCACGGTCAGTGCACCGCCGAGGCCGAACCGCGCTGTCAGGGCGTCGATCTGGGGCCGCAGGGCCGGCACTGCCGGAAGGACGAAACGCAGCGCCGGGCGACGTCGGCGCATCAGGTCGGCGGCCTGCAGGAAGCGTTCGCCCAGGTACTGGATCTCCGCGGCCCGGCTGCCGGGCAGCAGCGCCACCACCGTGCCATCGGGCGGCAGCCCCAGCCTGGCACGCGCCCCCGCGCGGTCCGGCTCCATCGGAATGACCGAGGCGAGCGGATGGCCCACGTAGGTGGAGTCGATTCCGTGCCGTGCGAGCAGTTCGGGTTCGAACGGAAACAGGCACAGCACATGGTCGGCCGCCTGCCGGAGCTTGAGCACCTTGCCGGCGCGCCAGGCCCAGACCGAGGGGCAGACGAAATGCACCGTCGGGATGCCCGCCCGGCGCAGCCGGACCTCGAGATCGAGATTGAAGTCGGGCGCATCGACACCGATGAAGAGATCCGGACGGTCGGGACCCAGCAGCCTGTCGCCGATCTCGCGCCGGATGCGCAGGATCTCGCGCAGCCGGGGCAGCACCTCGACATAGCCGCGCACGGCCAGCCTTTCGCTGGACCACCAGGCATCGAGGCCGGCATCGCTCAGGCGTGCTCCTCCGATGCCCGCGGCGCGCAGCGCCGGCCAGCGCTGGCGCAGACCCTGCAGCAGCAGGCTTCCCAGCAGATCCCCGGACGCCTCCCCCGCCACCAGGGCAAGCGATGGAGACGCAGGTGCGCCCATCAGCGAACGATGCCGCGCTGCACAGCCACCTGGGACAGAAAGCCCAGCATGAGCTGCACGTCCTGCCGGGCCTCGGGAATGTCCTCGGCCAGGCCGGCGATGCGCTCTCGCGCCTGGTCGAGGGTCAGGTCGTCCCGGTAGAGCGCCTTGTGCATGCGTTTGACCACCGCGATGCGCTCGGGAGAAAAGCCTCGGCGGCGCAGGCCTTCGAAGTTCATGGATCGTGCCCCCGCCGGCTGCCCCTGGCACATCACGAACGGCGGCAAGTCGGCAAACAGCAGCGAACACATCGCCGTCATCGCATGGGCTCCGATGCGGACGAACTGGTGGACGACCGTGAAGCCCCCCAGAATCACCCAGTCCCCGACCTGGACATGACCGGCCAGCTGCGAGTTGTTGGCAAAGATGGTGTGGTCACCGACCACACAGTCGTGCGCCAGGTGCACATAGGCCATGATCCAGTTGTCGTTGCCGAGAACCGTCTTGCCCAGATCGCCGGGGGAACCGATGTTGAAGGTGCAGAACTCGCGGATCGTGTTGCGGTCCCCGATCACGAGCTCGCAGGGCTCGCCCGCGTACTTCTTGTCCTGCGGGATGGCTCCCAGAGAGTTGAACTGGAAGATGCGGTTGTCCCGACCGATGCTGGTGTGCCCTTCGATCACGCAGTGCGCTCCCACCGTCGTGCCTGCCCCTATGCGCACATGGGGACCGATGACGGTGTAGGGACCGATGCTGACGCTGCTGTCGATCTCGGCGGCCGGATCGACGACGGCGGTGGGATGGATGCTGGCCATGGCAGCCTGCGCCTCAGGCGATGGTGCGCATGGTGCACATGAGCTCGGCCTCGCAGGCGACCTCGGCACCGACCCGCGTGACCCCCTTGAACTTGAAGATGCCCGCCTTCATGCGCTCCAGGCTGACATCCATCAGCAACTGGTCTCCCGGTTCGACCGGCCGCTTGAAACGCGCCCCGTCGATGCCCGCGAAATAGTAGACGGTCTTCTCGTCGGGCACCACGCCGATGGTCTCGAAGGCCAGCAGAGCCGCAGCCTGCGCCATCGCTTCGAGCATGAGCACGCCGGGCATCACCGGGCGATGCGGAAAATGGCCCTCGAAGAACGGTTCGTTGATGGACACGTTCTTCAGCGCCAGGATGCGCTGGCCCTTTTCCAGCTCGAGCACCCGGTCGACCAGGAGAATCGGGTAACGGTGCGGGAGTTGCTTGAGAATCTGGTGGATGTCCATCATGGCTGTTTCCGTGAAGTCTGTGCGGCCGCCAGGGCCTGCTCGAGCGCCTTGAGGCGCTCACGCAGGCGGTTGAGCTGCCTGAGCGAGGCGGCGTTCTTTTCCCAGGCGGCATTGTCGTCGATGGGAAACACGCCGGTGTAGTGCCCTGGCCGGTGAATCGAGCGGGTCACCACCGAAGCGGCCGAGATGTGCACGCCGTCCGCCAGGCTCAGATGCCCCAGCACCACGGCACCACCGCCGACCGTGCAGCCCGCGCCAATGCTGGCGCTGCCGGCGACCCCGGCACAACCGGCCATGGCGGTGTGATCGCCGACCTGCACGTTGTGGCCGATCTGGATCAGGTTGTCGAGCTTGACACCGTCGCCGATGACGGTGTCGTCCAGAGCACCCCGGTCGATGCAGGTGTTGGCGCCGATCTCGACGTCGTCGCCGATCCGGACCGCTCCCAGTTGCTCGATCTTGACCCAGCGGCCCTCGTGCGGGGCGAAGCCGAAGCCATCGGCACCGATGACCACACCGGGATGCAGAATGCAGCGCACCCCCACCTGGCAGCGACGGCCGATGACGACGCGGGCACCGACATGGCTGCCCTCGCCGACCCGGGCATGGGCTTCGACCACCGCGTGGGCACCGATGCGCGCGGCCGCCCCGATCCGGGCCCCCTCGGCGATGACCGCGAACGGGCCGATATCCACGTCAGGGCCGAGCACGGCCAGCGGGTGGATGCTGGCCGTCGGGTCGATGCGAGGTGCGGGCAGGGGGTCGTGCTGCTGGCGCCACCACTGGCTGAGGCGGGCGAAGTAGAGATACGGGTCATCGGTGACGATGCACGCACCACGGAGACTGGCCGCCTCGGCCAGGGCCGGCGAGACGATGAGGGCGCCGGCATGCGTGGAGCCGATCTGGCCCGCGTAGCGAACATGGGCGATGAAGGCGATGTCGCCTGCGCCCGCGGTCGAGACCGGCGCGAGCCGCTCGATCAGCCGGTCGGCGCTTCCTTCGAGCCTGCCGCCGAGGGCCTCGACGATTGCACCCAGCGGCTTGGTCACTCTCAGGCGCCCCTGGTCAACGAGCGGCGTTGAGCCCCGCGAGCACCTTGTCGGTGATGTCGTGCCTGGGGTTGATGTAGACCGCCTCCTGGATCACCAGGTCGTACTTCTCGGCTTCGGCGATCTGCTTGATGACACGGTTCGCGCGCTCGAGCACGGCCTGGAGCTCTTCGTTCTTGCGCAGGTTCAGGTCTTCCTGGAACTCGCGCTGCTTGCGCTGGAATTCCTGGTCCTGGTTGATGAGCTGGCGCTGCCTCACCACGCGCTGGCTCTCGGCCAGCGTGGGCGCCTCCCGCTCGAACTTCTCGGAAGCCGTCTTCAGTTGCTGGGCGAGGTTCTGCAGGTCTTTCTCGCGCCGGGAGAACTCCTGCTCCAGCTTGGTCTGCGCCGCCTTGGCGATGTTGGCTTCGCGGAAGATCCGGTCGGTGCTGACGAAGCCAATCCGGAAGTCCTGGGCGGCCACCGACATCGACACCAGCGCCGCTGCGAACATCAGCGAGGCCTTGCCCAGCCAGGAGGTAAAACGGGTATTCATCAAAAGGACGTTCCGATCTGGAATTGGAATCGCTGGATTTTATCGCCATCGAACTTGCGGATCGGGTTGGCCCAGGCAAAACGCAGGGGACCGATCGGCGAGAGCCAGCTCAGACCGACGCCCACGGAGGCTCGCAGTTCGTCCAGTGCGATCTTCTGGTCCTCGGCGTAGATGTTGCCCACGTCCACGAAACCGAACATGCGCAGCGTGCGGTCGTTGCCGGCTCCCGGGAATGGCGTGATGAACTCGGCGTTGAACACCACGCTCTTGGCACCGCCGATGTTGACCTGCTCGCCGGTGGTCGAGCCCACCACATCCGAGAGGGGGCCCAGGGTCCCCTGATCGAAGCCGCGCACCGACCCCAGGCCGCCACCGAAGAAGTTCTTGAGCACCGGGAAGTCGTTCCCGATGCCCTTGCCCAGGCCCAGTTGCGCATTGAAGGCCAGCGTGTACTGCCTGTTCAGCGGGATGTACCTCTGGTGCTGGTAGCTCAGCTTGGCATACCGCTTGTCGCTGCCCAGACCGAACTCCGCGTTGAATTTCTGCAGGGTCCCCTGGTTGGGTACCAGCGCGCTGTCGCGGTCATCGCGGGTCCAGCCGATGGTGGCCGGCAGGTAGGTCCCGCCCTGGTCACGGAATGCCACCGGCAGCTGGTTGCCTTCGTCCACGCGGATGCGCTCGGCGCCGGCACCGAAGAACACCGTGTCACGCTCGGTGAACGGCACCCCGAAGCGGATGCCGATGCCCTTGGTCACGATCCGGTAGTCGCCCCCCTGCTCGGTCAGCGGCTTGGTGGTCTCGTAATAGAGATCGAAGGTTCTCGATACCCCGTCCTTGGTGAAGTAGGGGTCGGTCGTGCGCAAGACGAAATTGCGGTTGAACTTGCTGGTGTTGATGTCCAGACCCAGGTAGTTGCCGGAGCCGAAGAAGTTCTCCTGCTGGATCGAGGCGATGAAGGACAGCTTCTCGGCCTGCGAGAAGCCCGCGCCGATCGAGAGGTTGCCCGTCGGCCGTTCGACGACCGAGACCGTGAGGTCGACCTGGTCCTGTGTGCCGGGAACCGGCTGGGTGTCGATGCCGACCTCGGTGAAGAAACCCAGACGGTCCACCCGGTCACGCGAGAGCCGGATCCGGTCGCTGTCGTACCAGGCCGACTCGAGCTGCCGGAACTCCCTGCGGATGACTTCGTCGCGCGTGCGGTTGTTGCCCTCGATGTTGATGCGCCTGACGTAGACCCGGCGCTGGGGCTGGGCCCGGATGACGAAGGCCACGCGACTGTTGTCCCGGTCGATCTCCGGCACCGCATCGACCCGGGCAAAGGCGTAACCGAAGGCGCCGAAATAGTCGGTGAAGGCCTTGACGGTGTCGGCCACCGCCTCGGCGTTGTAGGCCTCGCCCACCTTCACCGCGACCAGTGACCTGAATTCCTCCTCACGCTCCAGGTACTCCCCTTCGAGCCGCACCGACGAAACCACGTAGCGCTGCCCCTCGGTGATGTTGATGGTGACCGACATCTCGCTCTTGTCGGGCGATAGGGCGACCTGGGTGGAGTCGATGTTGAACTCGAGGAAGCCGCGCGTGAGGTAGTACGAGCGCAGCGTCTCGAGGTCGGCGTTGAGCTTGGCGCGGGAATAACGGTCCGACTTGGTGTACCAGCTGAGCCAGCCTCCGGTGTCGAGGTCGAAGAGGCCCCGCAGCGTGGATTCCGCAAAGGCCTGGTTTCCGACGATACGGATCTCCCGGATCTTGGCCACCCCGCCCTCGACCACGTTGAAGTTCAGGCTCACCTGGTTGCGCTCGGTGGGCGTCACCGTCGTCGTGATCTCCGCCGCGTACATGCTGCGGTTGATGTACTGGCGCTTGAGCTCCTGCTCCGCGCGGTCGGCCAGTGCCCGGTCGAAGGGCCGGCCTTCGGCCAGCCCGATGTCCCGCAGGACCTGCACCATCACCTCGGAGTCGAACTCGCGCAGGCCGGTGAAGCTCAGGCCCGAGACGGTCGGCCTCTCCTGCACGATCACCACCAGCACGTCCCCCTCGACCTGCAGACGCACGTCGGCGAACAGGCCGAGCCCGAACAGCGACCGGATGGCCACCGCGCCCCTGTCGTCGCTGTACTCGTCGCCGACCCGGAATGGGAGCGAGGCGAAAACGGTTCCCGCCTCCACCCGCTGAAGGCCTTCGACACGGATGTCGCGCAAGGTGAACGGTTCGACGGCCCACGCCGGCAAGGCACTGAGCAGGGACGCGGCAAGTGCCGACAGCGTGAATCCACGCCAGCTTCGGGGGAAGGTTTTCATTCGGAGGAACAGCTCAGCCGGTCAGGCGGGCCACATCGTTGAACAGGGCGATGGACATCAGGGCGAGCAGCACCGCGACTCCGCCGCGTTGCAGGCGCTCCATCCACACATCGGACACGCTGCGCCCCGTCACCGCCTCCCAAAGATAATACATCAGGTGCCCCCCGTCGAGGACCGGCAGCGGCAGCAGATTGAGCACGCCCAGACTGACGCTGATGAGCGCCAGGAACAGCAGGTAGGAGCTCAGCCCGATGCTGGCCGACTTGCCGGCATAGTCGGCGATGGTCAGGGGCCCGCTGAGGTTGCTGATCGAAGCCTCACCGATCAGCATGCGGCCCAGCATCCTCAGGGTCAGCCAGGACACCTCCCAGGTTCTGACCACCCCCTGGACCAGCCCGTCCACCGGTCCCAGCCGGACCGTGGTCATGGCCGGCGGCGAACCGATGTAGGCGGACACCCTGCCCACCCATTGGCCGGACTGCTGGACCGGATGGGGGGTGACTTCCAGTTCGAGCAGGCTGCCGGATCGCAGCACATCCCAGCGCTGGGTCAAGGCCTCGCCCTGCGGTCCGGCACCCTCACGAATGAGGCTGCGCAGGTGCTGCCCATCCCGCACACGATGGCCGTCGACGCGCTGCACCAGGTCCCCCGGCAACAGGCCGGCCGCCTCTGCCGCTCCGCCGGGCATGACCTGGCCCACTTCGGGCGCGCTCCAGGGAGACATGATCCCGATGCGCCGGAACAGGTCGGCGTCGGCTTCGCGGACATCGAGCGCACTCAGGGCAAGGACGACCTGTCGGCCCGGCATGGCGTCTTCCCGTTCGGCCAGGCTCAGGGTGAGGTCTTCGCCGGAGAGCGCCGCCTGTGTCATCTGCCACCGCAGCGCCTCGAACGAGGGCACGGGAACCGTCTCGCGATCGGCCCGCGCCACCCCGGTCACCCATTCGCCCCCGGAGATTCCCGCCTGCTCGGCCAGGGAGCCCGGCACCGGACTGCCCAGCACCGGCTTGGGTTCCTCCACGCCGGTCCAGTTGAGCAGGGCGTACAGCGCGACGGCCAGCAGCAGGTTGGCCGCCGGGCCGGCCGCCACGATGGCCGCCCTCGAACGCAAGGGCTGCGTGTTGAAGGCCAGATGCCGCTCGGCGGGGTCGACCGGTCCCTCGCGCTCGTCCAGCATGCGGACATAGCCGCCCAGCGGCAGGGCGCAGACGACGAACTCGGTCGGGCTGCCAGGACGCTGCCAGCGCAACAGCGGCCGGCCGAAGCCGACCGAGAACCGCAGCACCTTGACGCCACAGGCGACGGCGACGCGGTAATGCCCGTATTCGTGAATGGCGATCAGCAGGCCCAGGGCAACGAGGAATGCAACGACGGTCAGCATGGATGGGGTCGGTTTTCGGGCGGTCGGACAGGATCAGGACAGGTGCCTGATCAGTTCGCCGGCACAGGCCCTGGCCTCCCGGTCGATGGCCATGAGGTCGTCCAGCGACCCCGGTTTGGACGGCAGAACACGGCCCAAAGTTGCATGGTTGACCGCATGGATGCGGTCAAAACGCAACCGGCCATCCAGAAAGGCGGCCACCGCCTCCTCGTTGGCGGCATTGAGAACGGCCGTGCTGCCTTCGGGGGCGTTCAGTGCGTCCCACGCCAGGCCGAGTCCCGGAAAACGCTGCGGATCGGGCCATTCGAAGCTGAGCGCCCCCATGGCGCGGAAATCGAGCGGCTGCGCGCCGGACGCCATCCGCTCCGGCCACGACAGCCCGTAGGCGATGGGAACCCGCATGTCGGGCGTTCCCAGCTGGGCCACCACCGAGCCGTCGTGGTACTGGACCATCGAGTGCACCACGCTCTGCGGGTGGATCACCACCTCGATGCGCTCCGGCGCGAGGCCGAACAGGTAGCGTGCCTCGATCACCTCCAGCGCCTTGTTCATCATGGTCGCCGAGTCCACCGAGATCTTTCGTCCCATGACCCAGTTCGGGTGCGCACAGGCCTGGTCTGGCGTCACGTCGGCCAGCGTGGCCGGGTCGCGGGTGCGGAACGGACCGCCCGATGCCGTCAGGATGATTTTCTCTACCCTGGCCTCCCACGTGGCGGGATCCTCCGGCAACGCCTGGAAGACCGCCGAATGCTCGCTGTCGATCGGCAACAGCGTGCCCCCTCCCCGCCGAACCGCCTCCATGAACAGGCGGCCCCCCACCACCAGCGCTTCCTTGTTGGCCAGCAGCAGCCGCTTGCCGGCGCGCGCGGCTGCCAGCGCCGGCGGCAGACCGGCGGCACCGACGATGGCGGCCATGACGGCGTCGACAGCGGCCGCCTCGGCCACATCGCACAGGGCCTGGGGGCCGTGGAGAACCTCGGTACCCGGCGCCTTGCCCTGGAGTCGGTCTCGCAGGGCCTGTGCATGACCGGGTGTTCCCATGACGGCGAACGCGGGACGGAACTGCAGGCACTGGCTCGCCATCCGGTCAACCTGCGTCGACGCCGTCAGGGCAAAGACACGGAACCGGTCCGGGTGCCGCGCCACGACGTCCAGCGTGCTGGTGCCGATGGAGCCGGTGGAGCCAAGAACCGAGAGGACAAGCGGCGGTGACATCGTGGGCAGACCTTGACTCAAAGGGTGACCAGCATCATCGCCAGCGGCAGCACCGGCAGCAGCGCATCGATGCGGTCGAGGACACCGCCGTGTCCGGGCAGCAGCTGGCTCGAGTCCTTGACCCCCGCACTGCGCTTGACCAGGGATTCGATCAGGTCACCGATCACGCTCATGGCCGTCAGGAAGAGCAGTGCCAGGACAGCCGGCAGGGCACCATAGGACCAAAGGCGGGTGTACACGCTGCCCTGATCGCCCCAGCCGCTGCCGTCGGCCCAGATCCAACCAGCGGCCAGGAGGCAGACCCCGAGCAGCCCGCTGATGGCCCCTTCCCAGCTCTTGCCGGGGCTGACCGACGGTGCCAGCTTGCGCCGGCCGAACCGTTTGCCGCCGAAGTAGGCGGCAATATCGGCCGTCCAGACCAGCAGGAAGACCGACAGCAGGAAGCTCAGGCCGATCTGCCGGGCCTGCACCATCGCCAGCCAGGCGCAACCGAGCAGGAACAAACCCAGCGGCAGGCGCAAGCCGGCCGGCCAGCGGGACCACCCGTCCACGCCACGGCCCAGCGCCACCACCGCCAGCATCACCCACGCAGCCCCGGCCCCCAGCCAGAGCAGGCGCCAGGACTGCTCCAGGGCACCCAGCCACCAGGCCAGTGCCAGCAGGGCACCCAGCCCCACGCCGATGGGCAGGGCCGTGGCACCCCCGTGCCCGTTCAGCCGCGCCCACTCCCAGCCAGCGGCGGCCAGCAACAGCAGGCTCAGTGCGGCGAAAGGCTCGATACGCTCATGAAACAGCGCAGGCAGGATCACTGCGAGCAGCAGCACGGCAGTGATCACGCGCTGCCTAAGCATGGCTGGCATCCGACGCCGTCTCGCCGGCATCGCCCGTCTCCAGCTGCTCGGAAGTCATGCCGAAGCGCCGCTGCCGTCCGGCGAAATCGGCCAGCGCCCGATCCAGTTCGGCCTCGTCGAAATCGGGCCACAGGCAATCGGTGAAATGCAGCTCGGTGTAGGCCAGCTGCCAAAGCAGGAAGTTGCTGATGCGCTTCTCCCCGCCCGTGCGGATCAGCAGGTCGGGATCACCCGCCTCGGACATCTGCATGGCCGCCGCCAGACCGGACTCGGTGATGGCCTCCCCGCGCTCGGCCAGCGAGCGGGCGGCATGGACGATGTCCCAGCGTCCCCCGTAGTTGAAGCAGACATTGAGCAGCAGCTTCTGGTTGAGCGCCGTCTCCTGCTCGGCCACCCGCACCCCTTGCGCCACCCGCGCCGAGAGGGACGTCCTGTCACCCGGGAAATGCAGCCGGACCCCGCTCTGGCGCAGGCTCGGCACCTCGCGCGAGAGCGCCGTGGCCAGCAGCTCCATCAGGCCGGAGACTTCCTCCTCGGGCCGGTTCCAGTTCTCGGTGGAGAAGGCGAACACCGTCAGCACCTGAATGCCGCGCTCCAGACAGGCACGCACCGTGCGGCGCAGCACTTCCACGCCCTGCTTGTGCCCGGCCACGCGCGGCATCCAGCGCTTCCTGGCCCAGCGGCCATTGCCGTCCATGACGATGGCCACATGCCGCGGCACGCCCGGCGGCGCGGGGGCGAGGGGGAAGGACGGCGGGAGCATGGACATGGATCGCTGGCGCCTGTCAGACCGCCAGGATGTCCTGCTCCTTGGCAGCCACCAGGCGGTCCACCTCGGCGATCATGCGGTCGGTGAGCTTCTGGATGTCCTCCTGGGACCGGCGGTCATCGTCCTCGGACGCGAGCTTGTCCTTGACCAGCTTCTTGACCGACTCGTTGGCATCGCGGCGCAGGTTGCGGATCGCAATCTTGGCGGCCTCGCCGTCGCCGCGCACCACCTTGGTCAGCTCCTTGCGCCGCTCCTCCGTCATGGGCGGCATGGGCACACGGATCAGGTCGCCCTGGCTCTGGGGGTTCAGGCCCAGGTCGGACTCCCGGATCGCCTTTTCGATCTTGGCTCCCATGCCCTTTTCCCAGGGGGCCACCCCGATGGTGCGGGCATCGAGCAGGCTGAGGTTGGCCACCTGCGACAAAGGCAGCATGGAGCCATAGTACTCCACGTGCACGGTGTCCAGGATCTGCGGATTGGGACGCCCGGTCCGGATCTTGGCCAGATTGGACTTGAACGCCTCGATCGACTGCAGCATCTTGTGTTCGGCGTTCTGACGGATTTCTGCGACGCTCATGAAGACTCCTCAGAAAAGGGGTTCGGAAAGGCTTGCGGGCGGTTCAGACGTGCACCAAGGTGCCTTCGTCACCCCCGAGCACCACATTGCGCAACGCACCGGGCTTGAAGATGGAGAACACCTTCACGGGCAGTTTCTGGTCCCTGCAGAGCGCAAAGGCTGTCGCGTCCATCACCTGGAGCTGGCGCGCCATCGCCTCGTCGAAAGAGATGGCCTGGTAGCGGGTGGCGGTCGCATCCTTGTTCGGATCGGCCGTGTACACGCCATCGACCTTGGTGGCCTTGAGCACGATCTCGGCACCGATCTCGGCACCCCGCAGGGCCGCCGCCGTGTCGGTGGTGAAGAACGGGTTGCCGGTGCCGGCGGCAAACACCACGACCTTGCCTTCCTCCAGGTACTGCAGGGCCTTGGGCCGCACGTAAGGTTCGACCACCTGCTCGATCGCGATGGCGGACATCACGCGCGCCACCACGCCGGTCCTGTCCAGCGCATCGGCCAGCGCCAGCGAGTTCATCACCGTGGCCAGCATGCCCATGTAGTCGGCGGTCGCCCGGTCCATGCCGACCGAGCCGCCGGCCACGCCGCGAAAGATGTTGCCGCCGCCGATCACGATCGCCACCTGGACGCCCAGCCGGGACACCTCGGCGATTTCCTCGACCATGCGCTCGATGGTGGCCCGGTTGATGCCGAAGGCATCGTCGCCCATCAGGGCTTCGCCCGACAATTTCAGCAGAATGCGCTTGTACGCTGGCATGTGGAGACTTTCTCGGTTTCGGTCCGGCCCGGCGGCTGCCGCAGCCACCCGGTCACAACCCTCAAGTGTAGCGAGCCGGGCACCTGCCAGCGGTCACCGGTCGCACACAGATACGGAAACGGGCCTCGCGGCCCGTTTCGTTCCAGATCGCGCCGTGCGCGTCCTCAGGCGCCTTTGGCGGCGGCCACCTGGGCGGCCACCTCGGCCGCAAAATCGTCGACCTTCTTCTCGATGCCTTCGCCCACGACGTACAGGGTGAAACCCTTGACGGAGGTGCCTGCCGCCTTGAGCATCTGCTCGACCGTCTGCTTGTCGTTCTTGACGAACGGCTGGTTGAACAGCGACACCTCCTTGAGGTACTTCTGCACCGAACCCTCGATCATCTTGGCGGCAATGTCGGCGGGCTTGCCCGACTCGGCGGCCTTGGCCGTCGCGACGGAGCGCTCCTTCTCGATCAGGTCGGCAGGCACCTCGGCCGAGGTCAGGGCGACCGGCTTCATGGCGGCGATGTGCATGGCCGTGTCCTTGGCGGCCACTGCATCACCTTCGAACTCGACCATGACCCCGATGCGCACACCGTGCAGGTAGGACACCAGCTGCCCGCCACCGCTGTAGCGCTTGAAGCGGCGGATGGACATGTTCTCGCCGATCTTGCCGATCAGGCCCTTGCGAACCTCCTCCACGGTCGGGCCAAACCCTTCCATGGACAGCGGCAGCCCGCCCAGCTCGGCGACATCGGCGGGGTTGTTCCTGACGACCAGCTCGGCCACGTGGTTGCAGAAAGCCAGGAACAGGTCGTTCTTGGACACGAAATCGGTTTCGCAGTTGATCTCGACCAGCGCCCCGCTGTTGCCGTCGATGAAGCTGGCGACCACACCTTCGGCGGTCACACGGCTGGCCGCCTTGCCCGCCTTGGTGCCCAGCTTGACACGCAGCAGCTCCTCGGCCTTGGCCATGTCGCCATCGGCTTCGGTCAGGGCTTTCTTGCACTCCATCATCGGAGCGTCGGTCTTGGCGCGCAGTTCGGCGACCATGCTTGCGGTAATTGCCATGTTTCAGTTCTCCTGAGGCCCGGCGGTCCGGCGGCGGACCGGGTGGCCAATGTGTTGATCGGATGGGCAAGCGGCTGCCCGGCTGTGAAAAAGGGGCTGCAGGAGCCCCTTGTCACGGCGCAGGAGCCGCTCAGGCGGCAGAGTCTTCCTGCACTTCGACGAACTCGTCCTCGCCCTCGGGGGACACGGCCTTGACCACCTCGTTGATGGCGTTGGCGCGCCCTTCGAGAACGGCATCGGCGATGCCGCGGGCATACAGGGTCACGGCACGCGCCGAGTCGTCATTGCCGGGGATGACGTAGTCGATTCCGGCCGGCGAGTGGTTGGTGTCGACCACGCCCACCAGCGGAATGCCCAGCTTCTGGGCTTCGAGCACGGCGATCTTGTGGAAACCCACGTCGACCACGAAGATGGCATCAGGCAGCGCCGTCATGTCCTGGATACCGCCGATGTCCTTCTCGAGCTTTTCCATCTCGCGGTCGAACATGAGCTGTTCCTTCTTGCTCATGTTGTCCAGACCCGCTTCCTTCTGGGCCTGCATGTCCTTGAGGCGCTTGATGGAGGTCTTGACGGTCTTGAAGTTGGTCAGCATGCCGCCGAGCCAGCGCTGCTCGACGAAAGGCATGCCGGCGCGACGTGCCTCGGCGGCCACGATCTCGCGCGACTGGCGCTTGGTGCCGACGAACAGGATGGTGCCGCGGTTGGCAGCCAACTGGCGCACGAACTTCTGCGCCTCCTCGAACAGGGGCAGCGTCTTCTCGAGGTTGACGATGTGGATCTTGTTGCGGGCACCGAAGATGTACGGTGCCATCCTGGGGTTCCAGAAGCGGGTCTGGTGTCCGAAATGGACACCGGCTTCCAGCATTTCGCGCATGGAGACAGGCATTGGAGAGCTTTCCAGAGGTTGGGACTTAAATCCGGCCCCGATCGTCGCCGCGAAGCGTCAACGACACCCGGATGGGCCGGTTTGAGATTTGCCTTGCGGGACGCAGTGCCCGGTTTGTCTGCAGACCCGGCCCTGAAGCCGCGTCCGTGCAACAACCCCAGCAACGAACCGCAAAGCCCGTCGAGTATAGCAGAAGCGGCATTCCTGCCGCGGTTCCGCCCGGTGGGCCCGGCCAGCCCGTTCAACAGCCGGGCACAGTACATTCGGGACATGCGCCGAATCACCTCTTCATCGCATGAGCCCCTGTTCGACACCGTCGCCACGCGGCGGATCGAGAACCGCGCCCAGGCCAGCCTGCCGCCGCATGCGCTGATGGACCGCGCCGGACTGGCGGTGGCCCGCCTGGCTTGCGCCCTTGCCCCCCATGCCCGCACCATCTGGATTGCCTGCGGGCCAGGCAACAACGGTGGCGATGGCCTGCGCGCCGCAGCCCACCTGGCGCAATGGCGGCACGAGGGATGCGGTGGATGGCAGGTGCATGTCACCCACGCACACGGCACGGCACCGGACCCTGACCGGCTGCCGGATGACGCCCGGCATGCCCTGGCCTGCGCACTGGCGGCGGGCGTCCGCCTGCAGGCCGATGCACCGCCCCGGGCCGATCTGGCGATCGACGCCTTGCTGGGCATCGGAGCCCGCCACGGGCCAGAAGGCGTGATGGGGCAGTGGCAGGAGCAGATGCTCCGTGGCGAGGCGTCCGTGCTGGCGGTGGACCTGCCCAGCGGCCTCTCGGCCGACACCGGGGCCTGGTCCGGCCCACCCGTGCCGGCCGGAAGGGCGAACAGACACACGCTGAGCCTGCTCACGCTCAAGCCCGGCCTGTTCACCGGCCACGGACGCGATGCCGCTGGCCAGGTCTGGTTCGATGACCTGGGCACCCCACCCCCAGCGGACGAGCCGCCGTGCGCCTGGCTGATGCCGGTCGCGCCGTGGCCTGCGGCCCGGCCGCACAGCAGCCACAAGGGCAGCCAGGGGGATGTGGTGGTGATTGGCGGGCAGCACGTCGGCATCTCCGGCGCCGGCATGACAGGAGCGGCCGTGCTCGCAGCCCGCGCGGCGCTGCAGGCGGGCGCCGGACGTGTCTACCTGGCCCTGCTTGGCGACCCGATGGCGTGGGACCCGGGAAGCCCCGAACTCATGCTGCGCACGCCGCAGTTCGCCCTTCAGGCCGGTCTCCTGGAGCACGCCACGGTGGTGTGCGGTTGTGGCGGCGGAGATGCCCTGGCACCCCTCCTGCCGGCCATCCTGCACCGCAGCCACCGGCTGGTGCTCGATGCCGATGCCCTGAACGCCATCGCCGCGGACCGGTCACTGGCGCGGCGCGTTCAGTCCCGCCGGCAGCGCGGTCTGGTCACCGTCGTCACTCCGCACCCGCTGGAGGCGGCACGGCTGCTCGACAGCGACACGCCCGCCGTGATGGCCGACAGGCTGGCTGCGGCAAGGGAGCTGGCCGGCCAGCTCGGTGCCATCTGTGTGCTCAAGGGATCGGGAACCGTGGTGGCGGCGCCCGGTGAAACGCCCTGCATCAACGCCAGCGGCAATGCCCGACTGGCCAGCGCGGGAACCGGGGACGTGCTGGCCGGCATGCTGGGGGCGTCGCTGGCGGCCGGCGGTGCCGGCACCCCGCTGCATCGCGTCATCCGGGCCGTGGCCCATCATGGCGATCTGGCCGACCGCTGGCGCGGTGGCACGCTCACGGCCGGGCGCCTGGCCGACGCCATCGGCGAGGGAAGCACACCCGGCTGATCAGCCCAGGATCATCAGCCCGACCTGCAGCAGGATGATCAGAACCAGAACCGACAGATCGACCCCGCCGACCGTGGGAATGATGCGACGCACCGGCCTGAGCAGGGGCGCGCACAGGCGGTCAAGTGTGGAAACGACAGGCGAGCGCGGCTGAACCCAGGACAGGACGGCGTAGACCAGCAGCAGGACCATCAGCCCTTGCAGGATGGTGCGGATCAGCAGCTTGAGTGCCACCGTCAGAATGCCCAGCACCATGGCCACCGGTGACACCGACACCGGCTCGGACCCCGTGACCAGGGCCAGCCAGATGCCTCCGTAGGCCAGTGCCAGCAGGAAGGCGGCCATGAGACTGCCCCAGTCGAGGCGGGACTGCGCCATCGGACGCGGCAGCATGCGCCGCACCGGCCTGACGATCCAGTCGGTCAGGGCCATCACGAAGCGACCGGGCTGCACCGTCATCTGCATGCGCTGGTGATTCATCCATGCCCGCAACAGGGCGGCCGCCACCAGGAAGAAGAACAGGGTATCGAGCAGGAAGAGGACGACGCGCATGGGATCGGATCAAACGTGTAGGACGGGATGCAGCACGACGCAGGCCGCAGGCACGGTCGACAAGTGTAGGGCGGATCGGTCGGCGGCCCCTTCAACGGCGCTTGCGTCGGCCCTTGGCCTCGCCCGACCGGGTGCCCTTGCCAGCCCCAGCCCCAGCAGCGCCGCGCGCGGAACCGGTTGACGCCGCCCCCGGCGCCGCCTTGCGGGATCGCCCGGCCTTGCCGGAGCGGGCAGAGGCCTCAACCCGCTCGCCGTCCGCGCCCCCCTTGTCGCGCAGGGCCCGGGACACCAGGTCTTCGCCATTGCCGACCAGGCGAAAGTCGATGCGTCGCCCGTCCAGGTCCACGCGGCTGACCTGCACCTGGACACGAGAGCCCAGCGTGTACCGGATGCCGGTGCGTTCACCGCGCAGTTCCTGCCGCGCCTCGTCGAAGCGGAAGTACTCGCCGCCCAGCTCGGTGATGTGCACCAGGCCCTCGACGAACATGGCATCGAGGGTCACGAAAAGGCCGAAACTGGTGACGGCTGTCACCACGCCGGCAAACTCCTCGCCCAGGTGCTCGCGCATGTACTTGCACTTGAGCCAGGCCTCGACATCGCGGCTGGCCTCGTCGGCGCGCCGCTCGTTGGCGCTGCAGTGCAGGCCCGCCGCCTGCCAGGCCAGGACATCGGCTGGCAGCTTCTTCTGCTGCGCCTGCTCGTCCGGCCGCGCGCGGCTGGCCAGCCGCTTGCTGAGCTTGGCATGGGCCTCGCCCGGTGTCGGCAGGGCCGGCAACTGGTACCTGCGATTGCCCAGGATGGCCTTGATGACACGGTGCACCAGAAGGTCCGGATAGCGTCGGATCGGACTGGTGAAATGCGTGTAGGCATCGAAGGCCAGGCCGAAGTGTCCCGTGTTCAGCGGCGTGTAGATCGCCTGCTGCATGGAGCGCAGCAGCATCGTGTGGATCTGCTGCGCATCGGGCCGGTCCTTGGTGGCCTGCGCGATGCGCTGGAAATCCGAGGGGTGCGGTCGGTCACCGATGGTGTAGGCCACCCCCATGGCCTTGAGGTAGTTGCGCAGGACCTCCTGCTTCTCGGGCGGCGGCCCTTCGTGCACCCGGTACAGCCCGGTGTGCTTGCGCTCCTGCAGGAAATCGGCCGAGCACACGTTCGCTGCCAGCATCGCCTCCTCGATCAGCTTGTGGGCATCGTTGCGGGTGCGGGGCACGATGCGCTCGATGCGACCCGAGTCGTCACAGACGATCTGGGTTTCGACGGTCTCGAAGTCCACCGCCCCCCTGACCTGGCGGGCCGCCAGCAGGGCGCGATAGACATCGTGCAGGTTCAGCAGGTGCGGCACCAGCGCCTTGCGCGCCTGGGCCTCCGGCCCGCGGGTGTTCTGCAGCACGGCGGCCACCTCGGTGTAGGTCAGCCGGGCGTGGCTGAACATCACCGCCGGATAGAACTGGTAGGCATGGATCTCGCCCTTGGCGTTGATGAGCATGTCGCAGACCATGCACAGCCGCTCCACGCCCGGATTGAGCGAACACAGCCCGTTGGAGAGCTTCTCCGGCAGCATCGGGATCACCCGACGCGGGAAGTACACCGAGGTCGCCCGGTCGTAGGCGTCGATGTCGATCGGCGAACCCGTCTCCACGTAATGGCTGACATCCGCGATGGCCACCAGCAGGCGCCAGCCCTTGCCGCGCCCGACCTTGGCCGGCTCGCAATAGACCGCATCGTCGAAGTCCCGTGCATCCTCGCCATCGATGGTGACCAGCGGCACGTCGCGCAGGTCGACACGCTGACTGAGGTCGGCGGGGCGCACATGGTCGGGCAGCGCACGCGCCTGGGCCAGGGCAGCCTCGGAGAACTCGTGCGGCACGCCGTACTTGCGCACCGCGATCTCGATCTCCATGCCGGGGTCATCGATCTCGCCCAGCACTTCCTTGACCCGCCCGACCGGCTGGCCATAGAGGGCCGGAGGCTCGGTCAGCTCGACCACCACCACCTGGCCCGGCTTGGCCGATCCGGTGGCTCCCTTGGGGATGAGCACGTCCTGGCCATAGCGCTTGTCTTCGGGCGCCACCAGCCAGACGCCGCTTTCCTGCAGCAGCCGACCGATGATGGGCGAGTCGGAGCGCTCCATGATCTCGGTGACCCGGCCTTCCGGCCGGCCCTTGCGGTCCAGGCGCACGATGCGGGCCTTGACGCGGTCCTTGTGCAGCACCGCGCGCATTTCGTTGGAGGGCAGGTAGATGTCGGGCTGCCCGTCGTCGCGGACCACAAAGCCGTGCCCGTCCCGGTGGCCGGAGACCACCCCTTCGAACTCGGCCAGCAGGCTGTTTTTTTCGTTCACGTTTTCTCGTTTCGTTTTTTGATGCTATACTAGCGGTCTTCCTGAGATGCCCAGGTGGCGGAATTGGTAGACGCACTAGTTTCAGGTACTAGCGCCGAGAGGCGTGGAG
>SBFS01000097.1 GCA_006227825.1 Burkholderiales bacterium
CCGCCTGCCGGTGACGGCGCAGGCGGTGCGCAACGGGCTGGTGCTGGTGGAGCTGCCCGGGCGCTTTCAGATCGTTCCGGGTCAGCCCACGCTGGTGCTGGATGTGGCCCACAACCCGCATTCGGTGGCGGCCCTGGCGGAAAACCTCGACGCCATGGGCTTCTATCCGGCCACACGAGCGGTCTTCGGTGCCATGGCCGACAAGGATCTGCCGGCCATGCTCTCGCGCATCGCGCCCCTGATCGACCGTTGGTACCTGTGCGACCTGCCCCTGCCCAGGGGGGCGAGCGCCGAGGTGCTGTCGCACGAACTGGCGGCGATGGCCGGTGCAGCCGGCCCAGCATCCGGTGCGGCCGTGACGTGCCACGAGAGTCCGGCTTCGGCCCTGGCGGCGGCCGTCGCCGATGCCGACCCCGCTGATAGAATCGTGGTCTTCGGCTCCTTCGTCACCGTGGGGGGTGTCCTGCAGCAGGGCGTGCCCCGTTTGTCCGCCCGGCACCTGTCCGCCTGAGGCCGCGTGGGCGGCCCGTACCCAGGGTTCTTTCCGAATGCTCAAGTCGCGCTCAGGTCAACAGGTCAATGCTTCAGGCCCAGCCGTGCCCAGCATCGAACTCGTGCGGCGCAGGGCGCGCCACCGCCTGATCGGCGCCTCGGTGCTGGTGCTGGCGGGCGTGGTGGGTTTCTCCCTGCTCTTCGACACGCAGCCGCGTCCGATATCGGTGGACATCCCGATCGAGATTCCGACCCGTGCGGCACCTGTGCCCGTGCGGCCCTTGCCGGCTGCGCCCGAGACCGCACTGTCCCCGCCGGCGGCAGCCCAGGCGACCGTGGACGAGAAGGAAGAGATCTTGCCGGAGCCGGCGCCTGCCGCATCGGCACCATCGGCGCCTCCACCTGCCCCGGCTCCCGCACCTGCACCTGCAGCACCGGCCGCCACGGCCGCGAAAGCGCCGCCCGGGGGCAGCACCCGGCCCGATGACGGCGCGCGCGCCCAGGCCCTGCTCGAAGGGCGCGCGCCGGCCTCCCCGAGCCCGCCCGCAGCACCGGCCGACGCGTCCGTGCGCCTGGTGGTCCAGGTGGGCGCGTTTGCCGACAACGCCCGTGCCCAGGAGGTGCGCATGCGCCTGGAGCGGGCCGGTCTCAAGACCTACACCCATGTGGCCCAGACGCCCGAAGGGCGCCGCATCCGCGTGCGGGTCGGGCCCTTCGAGAACCGGCAGGATGCCGAGAAGGCTGCCGAGCGGGTCAAGGCCTTGAACCTCCCTGCCCGCATCCTCACCCTGTGACGGCGCCGCCGTTTGTGCACCATGGGACTGACTGACTGGATCCTGCTGGCGGTGCTGCTGCTGTCGGTGCTGCTGGGCGTCTGGCGCGGGCTGGTCTACGAGGTGTTCTCGGTGGCCGGATGGGTGCTGGCCTTCGTGCTGGCCCAGGCCTATGCCCAGCAGGCGGCCCGATGGCTGCCGCTGGAGAACATGATGGAGCCGCTGCAGGTGGCGACCGGTTTTGCGGTCGTCTTCGTGCTGGTGGCTTTCGCCGGGGGATTCGTGTCCTGGCTGGTGCGCAAGATGGTGGTCGCTGTCGGCCTGCGGCCCGTGGACCGTGTGCTGGGTGGGGCCTTTGGCGTGCTTCGGGGGTTGGTGATGCTGCTGGGGCTGGCTGTGGTGGTCAGCATGACCCAATGGCGGGAAGCGCCCTGGTGGCGGGAGTCCAGCGGGGCCCACGTCCTGGGCATCACCCTGCACCACGTCAAGCCCATCCTGCCCCAGTCCCTGGGCCAGTACCTGCCCTGAACGAACCGAAGCCGTTTTTCTCAAGGAACCGATCATGTGCGGAATCGTGGGGGTGGCCAGCCAGACCCCGGTCAATCAGCTGATTTACGACGCGCTGCTGCTGTTGCAGCACAGGGGGCAGGATGCCGCAGGCATCGCGACCCAGGAAGGGCGCAAGTTCTACATGCACAAGGCCAGGGGCATGGTCAGGGATGTCTTTCGCACCCGCAACATGCGCGCGCTGCCGGGCACGGTCGGTCTCGGGCAGGTGCGCTACCCCACGGCAGGCAATGCGCACAGCGAAGAGGAGGCCCAGCCCTTCTACGTCAATGCGCCCTTCGGTCTGGTCATGGTGCACAACGGCAACCTCACGAATGCCCATGCGCTCAAGCAGGAGCTGTTCCAGGCCGACCACCGCCACATCAACACCGAGAGCGACTCGGAGGTTCTGCTCAACGTGCTCGCCCATGAACTGGAGAAGGTCACCCGCGGCGTGTCGCTCAAGCCGTCCGACGTGTTCGCGGCTGTGCGCGGCGTGCACCGCCGGGTCCGCGGTTCCTATGCGGTCATCGCCCTGATCGCGGGGCACGGCCTGGTGGCATTTCGCGACCCCTTCGGCATCCGTCCGCTGTGCTTCGGGCGCGGCGAAGGGGGTTTCATGATCGCCAGCGAGTCGGTCGCGCTCGAAGGCACCGGCTTCGATCTGGAGCGTGACGTCCGGCCGGGCGAAGCCCTGTTCATCGACGCCCGCGGGCAGCTGCACATGGAGGACTGTGCCGACGCGGTCGGTCACCACCCCTGCATCTTCGAGTACGTCTACCTGGCCAGGCCCGACTCCGTGCTGGACGGCATCTCCGTCTACCAGGCGCGCCTGAACCTGGGCAAGACGCTGGCCAAGCGGGTGATCTCCACCGTTCCGCCCGGCGACATCGATGTGGTCATCCCGATTCCCGAGTCCTCGCGCCCGAGCGCGATGGAACTGGCCCAGCTGCTGGGCAGGCCCTACCGCGAGGGGTTCGTCAAGAACCGCTACGTCGGCCGCACCTTCATCATGCCCGGCCAGTCGGTGCGCAAGAAGTCGGTGCGCCAGAAGCTCAACGTGATCGCCAGCGAGTTCAGGGGCCGCAACGTGCTGCTGGTCGATGATTCCATCGTGCGCGGCACCACCAGCCGCGAGATCGTCCAGATGGCCCGGGACGCCGGTGCGCGCAAGGTCTACCTGGCCAGCGCCGCGCCGCCGGTGCGCTTCCCGAACGTCTACGGCATCGACATGCCCACCCCGCAGGAACTGGTGGCCCACGGCCGCACCGTCGAGGAGGTGCGCCAGAGCATCGGTTGCGACGCCCTGATCTACCAGGACGTCGATGCCATGAAGCAGACCATCGGTTCGCTCAACCCCGCGCTGGCCGGTTTCGATGCCTCGTGTTTCGACGGCCACTACGTGACCGGCGACATCACGCCCGAGACGATCGCCCGCATGAACCAGGGGCGCGACCATGACGAGGAGGGGCCGGAAGGCACCTCGCGGCTGGTCCTGCCCAACGCACAGATCGCCTGAGCCGCACCATGCCTCCCCGCGAACCCCACGCAGTTCCCCTGCATCGCGATACCCTGGCAGTCCGTCTGGCGGTCGAGCGCAGCCAGTACGGCGAGAACTCCGAAGCCCTGTACCTGACCAGCGGCTACGTGCAGCCGTCCGCCGAAGCCTCGGCGCGGCGCTTTGCCGGCGAAGACGAGGGCTACACCTACGGACGCACCGGCAACCCCACGGTCACCAGCTTCGAGCAGCGGCTGGCCGCCATGGAGGGCACCGAGGCCTGCCTGGCGACCGCCTCGGGCATGGCCGCTGTCATGCTGATGTGCTTCAGCCTGCTCAAGGCGGGGGACCATGTCATCATCTCCCGGTCCATGTTCGGCTCGACGCTCAAGCTGATCGGCACGGAGTTCGCACGCTTTGGCGTCGAGACGACGGTGGTGCCCCAGACCGACCTGGCGGCCTGGCGCGCGGCCGTCCGCCCCGAAACCCGCCTGCTGTTTGCCGAGACGCCGACCAACCCGCTGGGCGAAGTCTGCGACATCCGGGCCCTGGCCGACCTGGCGCACAACGCGGGGGCCTTGCTGGCCGTGGACAACTGCTTTGCCACGCCGGTGCTGCAGCGCCCCGTCGAACGGGGGGCCGATATCGTCATGCATTCGGGCACCAAATATCTGGACGGGCAGGGTCGCGTGATGGCCGGTGCCCTGTGTGCCAGCGAATCCATGGTGCGCGAGAAGTTCCTGCCTGTGCAGAAGAACTCGGGCATGGTGCTCTCGCCCTTCAACGCCTGGGTGGTGCTCAAGGGCCTGGAGACCCTGGATCTGCGCATGAAGGCCCAGAGTGCACAGGCGCTGGCGTTGGCACAGTGGCTGGAATCGCACCCGGCCGTGGGCCGTGTGTATTACCCCGGCCTGTCCAGCCATCCGCAGCACGAACTGGCCATGCGCCAGATGAGTGGCATCGGTGGCGCGGTGCTGTCCTTCGATGTCAAGGCCGCCACCGCCGGGCAGGCGCGTCAGCGCGCCTTCCATGTGCTGGACGCGCTGCAGGTGCTGTCGTTGTGCACCAATCTCGGCGACACCAAGACGCTGTGCACCCACCCGGCCAGCACCTCGCATGGCAAACTGACCGAGGCCCAGCGGGAGGCCGCCGGTGTCAGCCAGGGGCTCATCCGCGTGGCCGTGGGCCTGGAGCACCTGGACGACATCCGGGCCGACCTGCTGCGCGGCCTTGAAACCCTCTGAAGCGCGACCTGCCGTCCCTCCCTGACCACCCCATGACCGTCCGCACCCGCTTTGCCCCTTCGCCCACCGGCTTCATCCACCTGGGCAACATCCGCTCCGCGCTCTACCCCTGGGCCTTTGCCCGCGCCAACCAGGGTGTCTTCATCCTGCGCATCGAGGACACCGACCTGGAGCGGTCCACCCAGGCCGCGGTGGACGTGATCATCGAAGGCATGAAGTGGCTGGGCCTGGACCACGACGAAGGTCCCTTCTATCAGATGCAGCGCATGGACCGCTACAAGGCGGTTCTGGCCGACATGCAGGCAAAAGGTCTGGTCTACCCCTGCTACATGAGCGTGCAGGAACTCGATGCGCTGCGCGAGCGGCAGATGGCCAACAAGGAGAAGCCGCGCTACGACGGCACCTGGCGTCCCGAGCCGGGCAAGGTGCTGCCACCGGTGCCCGAAGGTGTCAGGCCGGTGCTGCGCTTCAGGAACCCCAGGGACGGGGTGGTGGCCTGGGACGACAAGGTCAAGGGCCGGGTCGAGTTCCGCAACGATGAACTGGACGACCTGGTGATCGCCCGGCCCGACGGCACACCCACCTACAACTTCTGCGTGGTGGTCGACGACATCGACATGGCCATCAGCCATGTGATCCGTGGCGACGACCATGTCAACAACACACCGCGCCAGATCAACATCTTCCGTGCACTGGGCCAGGAACCGCCGGTGTATGCCCACCTGCCGACCGTGCTCAACGAGCAGGGCGAGAAGATGAGCAAGCGCAACGGCGCCAAGCCGGTGACACAGTACCGCGACGAAGGCTTCCTGCCCGACGCGATGGTGAACTACCTGGCGCGCCTGGGCTGGAGCCACGGCGACGACGAGATCTTCAGCCGCGAGCAGTTCCTGCAATGGTTCGACCTGGATCACCTGGGCAGCAGCGCAGGGCGTTTCGACGAGGCGAAGCTGCGCTGGGTCAATGCCCAGCACCTCAAGGCCATGGACGATGCGCAGCTGGCGCCGCTGGTGGCCGATCAGCTCGCGCGCCGCGGCATCACGGCCGACGCACGGCTGCCCGCGCTGTGCGGCCTCTACAAGGATCGCTGCGACACGACGGTGGCCCTGGCGGACTGGGTCCTGCCGCACCACACGGAGGTCACGCCCCCGCAGGCCGAGCGCACGCAGCACATCACCGATGCCGTTCGCCCGGCGCTGGCCACGCTGGCGCAGAGGCTCGCCGATTGCGCCTGGGACAAGGCCGCGATCGCGGCCGCCATCAAGGAAACGATTGCCGCCCACGGCCTGAAAATGCCGCAGCTGGCCATGCCGGTGCGGGTGCTGGTCATGGGCACCTCGCAGACCCCCTCGCTGGACGCGGTGCTCGCCCTCCACCACCGCGAGGTGGTGATCGAAAGATTGCGAAGGGCCTGAAAAATGGTCTATAATTTGAGTCTTGCTGATTTGTACTGAGGCTGCTTTGCAGATTCAGGCCAAGGCGGCAGCCCTGTGGGGGTATAGCTCAGCTGGGAGAGCGCTTGCATGGCATGCAAGAGGTCAGCGGTTCGATCCCGCTTACCTCCACCACACAATTCGATGGCTTCGCAGAAAAGTGCTGTTCAAAACGGTGTTAGAATGCGGGGTTTGGTAAGTTCCAAGGTTTTGACCCTATCGTCTAGAGGCCTAGGACATCACCCTTTCACGGTGAGTACCGGGGTTCGAATCCCCGTAGGGTCGCCAAGTTCGTGGCACTTGGCTTGAAGCGCGAGCGACAGGCAAAAGCTGCACCACTGCGGAGTGGTAGTTCAGTTGGTTAGAATACCGGCCTGTCACGCCGGGGGTCGCGGGTTCGAGCCCCGTCCACTCCGCCAGTACACACAGCCGCTCGGTCCACGACCGCAGCGGCTTTTTGTTGCCTGCTCGCCGGCACGGCCCGGCCCTTGCCAAGCCGCAAGTTCGCCGACGCAGGCGATGCCCTCACCGGTGCTTTTTCTGGCCTGGCAGAACCAGCAAGCCGGCCGATAGGGCAGTGCCGATCAGGATGACCGCGCCGCCTGAAATCGGCCCTCTGCCCACCCATGCGCATGAACAGGAATGGCGCGCCCCACAGCGCAGTCAGCAGGACAAACTCGGCCATCAAGGGAAGGGGCATGGGGTCGGTCTGCTTGCGTGGTGCGCAGTTGCGGCATCGGCTCTCATGCCATCGATGCCGCGCAGGAATTCGCCGTCAGATCCATGCCCCCTCCAGGCGCAGCAGGGCCAGCTTGCGGTCCAGGCCGCCGGCGTACCCGGTCAGGGAGCCGTTGCTGCCGACGACCCGATGGCAGGGCACGATGATGCTCAGCGGGTTGCGGCCAATGGCGGCTCCGGCTGCCCGTGCCGCCTGCGGGCGGCCCATGCGCCGCGCCAGCTCACCGTAGCTGATGGTCTCGCCGGGGCCGATCGTCAGCAGGGCCCGCCAGGCCTGCTGCTGAAACGGCGTGCCCAGCCGCAGGTCCAGCGGCAGGTCGAATGCCCTGCGCTGTCGCTCGAAGTACGCCTGCAGCTGTTCGATTGCCGCTGCCAGCAGCGGCTGGTCCGCCATTTCTTTCCACTGCCGCACCCGCTGCGGGTCCGGTCCGTGCCGGTCGGTGTCGAACCAGGCACCCGCCAGGCCCACAGGGGTGGTCGCCAGCCGCATGGGACCCAGCGGGGAAACCCACAGGGTCTGGGTGATGTCCTGGTCGGCAATCATGGGAGGTCTCCGGTGGTGTTCTGGATGATCGGATGCCCGGGCGGGCGGGTCCAGGCACGCACCACCGCATAACTGCGCCACGGCCGCCAGCGCTGTGCCAGGGCCTGCAGTTCGGCGGGCGTCCGCGGTCCCCGGGGTGATGGCAGGGCGGCCCTGAGGGCGGCGTCCGACGGGAGCCACGCGTCGCTCCATCGGGATGCCCGCATCACCAGGTAGTGGGCCGTCCACGGGCCGATGCCCGGCAACTGCACCAGCCGCTCGACCAGGGCCTGCGGCTCACCGCCCTCCTCGAGATCCAGGGTGCCGGCGGCACAGGCACGGGCGAACGCCAGGAGAGCCTGCTGTCGCTGTCGCACGATGCCCAGCTCCCCCAGGCGCTCGGCTGGCGTGCAGGCGAGCTGTTCCGCGGTCGGAAACAGCCGCGTCACCGAGGGCTGCGGCGTCACCACCGGATCGCCCAGCGCCTCCACCAGGCGTGCGGTCAGGCGCCCGGCCGCAGCCAGCGACACCTGCTGGCCGAGGATGGCACGCACCCCGAGCTCGAACGGATCGAACCCCCCCGGCAGCCGCATGCCGGCGCTGCCCGGAAAATCACGCTCCAGCAGCCGGTCGATGTGCGCGGTGTCGGTGTCCAGGTCCAGCCAGCGCCGCACGCGCCAGATCACCTGCGGCAGCAGCGCCACCAGGGTAGGGGATGCCTCCAAGCGCACGCCGCCCGCCGAAGCCACCCAGCACAGGCGTATCCAGCCGCGGTGGTCACGGCCCTGGTGGGTCAGGCGCACGGCCTTGAGCAGCACCGGCTCGTCATCCGTGGCCATCCATTCGTTGCCGGGCGTCAGCCTGCGCCGCAGGAAGGCCACCATGCCCTCCACATCCATGGGGGGGCGCCAGGCCAGGGTTGCCCTGGGGGAGAGGTCGGCTGTCCCCGCTTCGGCGGGTTGAGCTCGCCGAAACCGTCCCGGCTCCAGGCCATAGGCTTGCACGAACACGTCGTTGAACCGGCGCACACTGCCGAAACCGCTGGCGAGGGCCACCTCGGCCACCGGCAGGCGTGTGTCGGTGAGCAGCAGCTTGGCGGTCAGCAGGCGACGTGTCTGCAGGTAGCGCAGCGGCGGCAGCCCCAGCCGGTCGACAAAAAGCCGCCGCAGGTGGCGGTCCGAAATCCCCAGCTCGCGACAGAGCGCCGGCAGGGGCGGCCGCCCGTCTGTTCCGCTGCCCAGCCTGGCCGGGTTGTCCAGCCATTGCAGGGCATGGGCCAGCAGCTTCTGTCCGGCATCATGGAAAGACCAGTGCCGGTCGGCCGGCGCCAGTTCCGGGCGGCAGCGCAGACAGGGGCGGAAACCCGCCTGCTCGGCCTGGGCCGGCAGGGCGAAGAAGCGGCAGTGGGCGGGTTTGGGGGTGCGGACCCGGCAGACGGGGCGGCAGTAGACGCCGGTGCTGGTCACGCCCACGAACAGGCGACCGTCGAAACGCGCGTCCCGGGTCTGCAGCGCGCGGTAGCAGGCGTTGCTGTCCTGGAGCAGTTCGGTGGTCATGACCGCATGGTAGCGAAGGTGTGTCGCGCCGACTGGCTGAAAACGGACATGCCCTCCGCGGGCGATGTGGTGCGGCAGCATGTCCACCGCGGCCCCTAGAATGTGCGCAGGGCGATTGCCGGCCACCGGCACCTTCCAGCCCGTCACAGCATGAAACTCAACCCATCCATCTTCAAGGCCTACGACATCCGGGGTGTCGTGCCGGCCAGCCTGGACGACGACCTGGCCGAGGCCCTGGGCAGGGCCTTCGGAACCCATGCCCGAGGGCAGGGCGAGAAGGTCGTCGCCGTGGGGCGCGACGGGCGCCTCAGCGGCCCGCGGCTGTCCGCAGCCCTGATCCGGGGGCTGGTGGCCGCAGGCATGGAGGTGATCGATGTCGGCATGGTCACCACACCCATGCTGTATTTCGCGGCCAGCACGCTGTGCCGCAGCGGCATCCAGGTCACCGGCAGCCACAACCCGAAAGACTACAACGGCTTCAAGATGGTGCTGGGCGGGCGGTCCATCCATGGCCAGGAGATCCAGGGCCTGCGTCGCATGATGGAGGCCGAAACCTGGGAGGACGCGCCTGGGGGAAGCGTGCGCACGGCCGACGTCTGGCCGGCGTACCGGGACCGCATCGTGGGCGACGTCCGGCTCGGCCGGCCGATGAAGCTGGCGGTCGATTGCGGCAACGGAGTCGCCGGTGCCAGCGCGCCAGCCCTGTTCCGGGCGCTGGGCTGCGAGGTCATCGAGCTGTTCAGCGAGGTGGACGGCGATTTTCCGAATCACCACCCCGACCCGAGCAAGCCCGAGAACCTGCGCGACCTGCAGCGAACCCTGCGCGAGACCGACGCCGAGCTGGGCCTGGCCTTCGACGGCGACGGCGACCGCCTGGGCATCGTGACCAAGCGCGGGCAGAACATCTTTCCGGACCGCCAGATGGTGCTGTTCGCGCAGGACGTCCTCTCGCGCGTGCCGGGCGGCCATGTGCTGTTCGATGTCAAGTGTTCGCAGCGCCTGGGCCCGGCGATCGAGGCCGCGGGCGGCGTGCCGGTGATGTACAAGACCGGCCACTCGCTGATCAAGGCGCGCATGAAGGAGCTGGACAGCCCGCTGGGTGGCGAAATGAGCGGCCACATTTTCTTCAAGGAGCGCTGGTTCGGCTTCGACGACGGCAGCTACGCCGGAGCCAGGCTGCTGGAGATCGTCAGCCGCAGCACCGACGCCAGCGCGGTCCTCGAGGGCCTGCCGGCCAGCCACAGCACGCCCGAGCTCAATGTCGCCTGCGCTGAAGGCGAGCCCCATGCCGTGGTGCAGGCCCTGGTGGACAGCGCCCGGTTCGAGACGCCCGCCCGCATATCCACCATCGACGGCCTGCGCGTGGACTGGCCCGACGGCTTCGGCCTGATCCGCGCCTCCAACACCACGCCCGTGCTGGTGCTGCGGTTCGAAGGCCACACCCCCGAGTCCCTGCACCGCATCCAGGACGTCATGCTGGCCGCGCTCAGGCGCATCAAGCCGGACGCGGTGGTGGGGGAGGCGGCGCATTGACGGCCTGCAGACGCTTGCCGGATGGGCTGTCCGTCTGCCCCGGTGACGCCCGAAGCCGACCGGAGGTCATATGCCCGCAAAGAGCCTGAAGCTGCTGTACAAGGCCAGAGACCTTCTGGGGCTTGACCGGGGCCGCCTGCCGATCCGCTACCACCTGGGCACACCGAATTTCGGCGACGACATCAACCTGGACTTCTTTTCGGCGGTGACCGGCCGACCGACCGCCTATGCGGGGGGCAACCGCCTGCACGTGCTGGGTATCGGAAGCATTGCCCAGAAGGCGAACCCGAACTCGGTGATCGTGGGCAGCGGCGTGCTTGAGTCCACGAAAATCGACGCCACTGCGGCCTTCGTGCTGTCGACACGGGGGCTGATCACCGCCGAATGCCTCGGCACCAGGCCCGCCTTCCTTGGCGATCCTGTGAGCCTGATCGACCGCATCTTTCCGGCCGAGGCGTCGCCCACCTTCGAACTGGGCATCATCCCGCACGAAAGCCAGCTCGATGTCCTGGCTTCATGCGGGCTGGACCTGTCCCGGGTGAAGATCATCAGTCCCAAGCGGCACCACGCCCAGGTGGTCAAGGATGTGCTGGGCTGCCGAAGAATCATCAGCCAGTCGCTGCACGGCCTGATCGTGGCCGACGCCTATGCGATTCCCAATGCCTGGCTCGAGCCCAGTGCGAACATGCGCGGCGGCACGCTCAAGTTCCGCGACTATTTCAGCAGCCTGGATCGTCCCAAGGTGATGCACGAAACGAAGGATCTGGTGGCTCGCCACGCGTCCTTCGAATACACCGTCGGCAGGCTGCTCTGCGACAAGCGGGAATACCTCGACGCGATCGCGTCGACTACAGCTCGGCTATTCCGTTCAGGGATCTGATCTTTCCGCTGCTGCGCGCCTGGGCGACCAGCCGCTTGTTCGACGCCACGACGTCCCCGTTCATATAGCCCCTCGAATGCTCGAGGTGCAGGGCGCAGGCGCTGTACCTGACCGACTCGCCCCTGATGCCGGCGTTGTTGAGCCTGACCCCCAGCTCGACATCTTCCGCACCGTAGGACAGGTCGTTCTCGAAACCGTTGACCTTCAGCAGGTTGGTGCGGAATGTCGAGGCGTTGCCGCCGTTCCATGTCCTTTTCACGGGCGAAACCCTGTCCAGCAGCGTCTTTGCGAAGCGAGGCAGCAGACCCGACTTCACCCGCTGGCTGACGGTGCCCAGCAGCCCGTGGGATTGCAGCCAGGAACGGGAAAACAGCTCCGCGCTGGCGGGCGTGTCCCTGAAAACCTGTTCCGTGACATCTGCGTTCAGGCGGATCACGCCACCCGTCAGGAACCGGTCCGTGCCTGCCCGACGGGTGTGGGTCTCGACGAAGTCCGGCCTGGCGATGCAGTCGCCGTCCAGGAAAATCAGGTAGTCCGCCAAGGAGGTCTTGATCGCGGTGTTCAGGATCAGGTTCTTCCGGAAGCCCTTGTCTTCGTGCCACAGGTGTCGCATCCGGTCGCCGAAAACCGCCTGCCATCTGTTCACCAGCTGCGCGGTCTCCTCCTTCGATCCGTCGTCGGCCACGCAGATGCGGAAATCCGATGTGGACTGGCGATGAAGCGAATCCAGAACCCGGTCCAGCGCCCTCGGGTTGTTGTAGGTGGTGACGATCACCTCGGTCAATGGCTTCATGAACCCGTGTCCTGGATGGGTGGTTGCCGGTGCATGCGGTCAGGGCCGCTCGACTGTCGATGCCACCGTGCCCTCGTCCTGCATGGCCATTGCCGGTGCACCGGACGAGAACGCGCGTGCGTACAGCAGGCCCACCAGCATGAGCATGGGCAGGCCGATGGTGGCGTCACGGGTGCCGTTGTTGATCAGCGAGGAGACGAAAGCGATCGCGATGGCGCCGCTCGCTGCTGCGGCCGCCCAGTTCCTGATTCGCCAAAGCGCAATCAGCCCGATCAGCATCAACCCTGTCCATGCCAGCGCGCCGGGCAGGCCGGTTTCGGCGCCCATCCACAGGAAATCGTTGTGCGGCATGTTGGTGTTTCGGATGACTTCGGGCGCCCGCTCCTGCCACTGGGAATTCCAGCCGCCGACACCCCACCCGGTCAGTGGCCTGTCCTCGATCATTCCGCCGGTGATGCGGATCATGTGGATCCTGGGATTCCAGCTGCCGGGGTTCACCTCGCCCGCCAGCGCCCGACGGACTTCCTGGATGCCTTCCATCCATTGGGTCTGAATCCGGGGTGTCAGCGCCACCAGGCTGCCGACAAGAACCGCGATGGACACGAAGGCAAGCAGCAGCCGCAGCCTGTTGTGCCTGAGCAGGTGGATCACCACGACCGCGATGCCGATGGGCAGGCCGACCATGGCCGTGCGCTTTCCATTGCC
>SBFS01000120.1 GCA_006227825.1 Burkholderiales bacterium
TGCCCAAGGACGTGACCACCATCACGCTTTCCTACACCTTCTTCGAGGTCGGCGGCAAGATCCCTGCCGCACCGGCGGGAGGGCCGGTGGCGAGCCAGCAGACCGGGCAGTTGCCGGGGGCCGTATGACCATGCCGCAGCAGCGCCGCGCGCGCGGCTCCCTGGTGGACACGACCCGGGCCGTGCTCTGGGGCTTCCTCGGGGTGCGCCGCCAGGCCGACTACCAGCAGGACATTGCCCGCCTCCATCCGCTGCACGTGATGGCCGTGGGTGTGCTCATGGCCTTCCTGTTCGTCGCCGGCCTCATCTTTCTGGTCAACTGGGTGGTGGCCTGAGGCCGACCCGGCGGTCCGTATTCCGTCTTTCACATACCAACAAGCGATTTGCAACTAGGAGTGAGCATGTCAGCAGCATCCCACGGCACGACGCCCTACTACTACGTCCCTGGCCTGTCCAGGCACCCGGTGATGGCGTCCATCGGCCTGTTCTTCGTGATCCTGGGCGCCGGCCAGTGGATCAACGGCTCGAACTGGGGCATGTACTCCCTCGCCTTCGGCCTGGTGTTCTGGCTCGTGGTGCTGTACCAGTGGTTCGGTGATGCCATCCGCGAAAGCGAGAGCGGCCTGTACGGCCGCAAGATCGACATCTCCTACCGCTGGAGCATGAGCTGGTTCATCTTCTCGGAGGTGATGTTCTTCGGCGCCTTCTTCACCGCCCTGTGGTGGGCCCGCGCACAGTCCGTTCCCGACCTGGGCAACATCGAGAACGCCCTGATCTGGCCCGACTTCAACGCCGTGTGGCCAAGTGTTCAGGCGGGCATGACCGCCTCCCCCGCCGGCATCGTCGAACCCTTCCAGACCATGGGCCCGTTCTGGCTGCCGACCATCAACACCGCCCTGCTGCTGACGTCCGGCGTGACCCTGACCATTGCCCACCATGCGCTGCAGGCAGGCAACCGGGGCAAGACCATCGCCTTCATGTGGATGACCGTCCTGCTGGGCATCATCTTCCTGTGCGTTCAGGGCTACGAGTACTACTACGCGTACACCTCGCTGAACCTCAAGCTCAACTCCGGCATCTTCGGCTCGACCTTCTTCATGCTGACGGGCTTCCACGGCTTTCACGTGCTGGTCGGCATGCTGATGCTGCTGGTGATCACGCTCAGGCTGCAAAAGGGTCATTTCAGTGCCAAGAGCCATTTCGGTTTCGAGGGCGCGGCCTGGTACTGGCACTTCGTGGACGTGGTCTGGCTCGGCCTGTACATCCTGGTCTACTGGATGTGATGCCCGCCCGGCCCATGCCGGGACGCAATGAAAAAAGGCGCCTCCCAGGGCGCCTTTTTCATGTTCGAGCACAATCGGTGTCAGCGTGTCACCGGCAGGCCGGTGGGCTGGATCCAGCCCATGAAGTAGCTCAGCAGCACGATGGCGAACAGCAGCACGGAAAAACCGATGCGGAAGGCCAGTGCCCGGGCCATGTGGTTGTTGCGGGGCGCATCCGGGCCGTCGGCACCGGGCGCGCGGTCACCGCGCATCATGAACACCAGGGCGGCCACCAGACTGCCGATGATGGCAATGAATCCGAAAATCACCAGATACTTCATGGCTTCCATTATCCGCCGGACCGCTTCACCCGTTGAGGCCATCGGGTGAAGACCGTTTCCCTGCGTTTCTGGCTCGTCCTCGCGGCCACGGCGGTGACCATGGCGGTCACGGCTTCGCTCGGGCTGTGGCAGCTCGGGCGCGCTTCACAGAAGATGGCGCTGCACGAACAGATCGAGTCCCGCTCGCGCGAACCGGTCCTCACCGCCGGGCCGCTGCTGGCCGCCACGGACAGCCAGGCGCTGCTGCACCGCAACGTCCGCCTGCAGGGGCACTGGGTGCCACGTCACACGGTCTTTCTCGACAACCGGCAGATGAACGGTCTGCCCGGCTTCTTCGTTGTCACGCCCCTGCGCCTGCAGGGCAGCGACACGCACATCCTCGTGCAGCGCGGCTGGGTGCCTCGCGATTTCCAGGACCGCACCCGCCTGCCGGTCATTGCGACGCCGGACGATGCGCTGGTCGAGGTGCAGGGGCGGCTGACCCCCCCGCCGGCCAAGCTATATGAACTGGGCGAGGCAGGTGGCGGCCCGATCCGGCAAAATATCGATCTCGACGCATTTTCTGCCGAAACAGGCCTCGAGCTGCTGGCCCTGTCGGTCCTGCAGGACGGGCCGGACACCGGCGACGGACTGCTCAGGGCATGGCCGCGGATCGAATCGGGCGTGGCCAAGCACCATGGCTATGCCTTCCAGTGGTTCGGCCTCTGCGCCCTGGCAGCCGTGCTGTTTGTCTGGTTCCAGCTGATTGCACCCCGGCGCAAGCCTTCATCCCCATGACCCGTACCCCCGACGAACCCCTGACCATGACGGTGCATACGCTGCCCCAGCCCGGGGAGGTGGTCGCCAGCGATGCGGCGCGAACCCGTGCCGGACGCTGGAAGATGCTGATGCTGCTGCTGGTGTGTGCGGCGCCTGTGATCGCCTCGTATTTCACCTACTACGTGATCCGGCCGGAGGGCCGCAGCAGCTACGGAGAGCTGATCGATCCGCAGCGTCCGCTGCCGGCCATCGAGGGTCGCAATGCCGCAGGCGAGCCCGTGTCCCTGCCGTCGCTGCGCAACCAGTGGTTGCTGATCAGCGTGGCCGACAGCGCGTGTGACGAAGCCTGCGAGCGCCACCTCTACCTGCAGCGGCAGATCCGCGAGATGCTCGGCCGCGAGAAGGACCGTCTGGACTGGGTCTGGCTGCGCACCGGCGACGCCCCGCTGCGCGAACCGCTGGCGCAGGCCACGGCCGCCGCCGTGGTGCTGCACGTCGATGAGCAGGAGGTGTCCCGGTGGCTGGAGCCTGCCCCGGGCCGGCAGCTGCAGGATCACCTTTATGTGGTCGACCCGCTGGGCAACTGGATGATGCGTTTCCCGGCCGAGGTCGACCCCAAGCGCGCCCGGCGCGACATGGACCGCCTGTTGCGGGCGTCGGCGTTCTGGGACCGGGCCGGGCGCTGACTCGGGAGCCACGCAGACCTGCCCACCGGAAACGACAGACATGGATCCCCAACCCCTTTACGACCTGGCCCCGATGGCCCGCCTGATGCTGCTGGGCGCGGTGCTGGCGCTCGGCCCGATGGCCTGGGTCTGGCTGCGCAGCCGCCAGGCCGAGCCCGCCCAGCGACTGCGCCTGCTGACGCTGGTGACCCTGTTCCTCACTTTCGACCTCGTGCTTTTCGGCGCCTTCACCCGCCTGACCGACTCCGGCCTGGGCTGCCCGGACTGGCCGGGCTGCTACGGCAGCGCCAGCCCGATCGGGGCCAGCGCCTCGATCGCCGCCGCGCAGGAGGCCATGCCGACCGGACCCGTGACCTTCCCGAAGGCCTGGATCGAGATGATCCACCGCTACCTCGCCACGGCCGTGGGTGTCCTGATCGTCGTGCTGGCGATCACCAGCACGATGGCCCGGCGCCAGCTGCCCATGTCCCTCTGGTGGCCCTGGCTGACACTGGTGTGGGTCTGTGTGCAGGGGGCGTTCGGCGCCCTGACCGTGACCATGAAGCTGTTTCCGGCCATCGTGACGCTGCACCTGCTCGGCGGACTGGGCTTGCTGGCGCTGCTGCGCGCCCAGTCGGTGGCCTATGCGCATTCACTGCCCGGGTCCCCTGGGCCGGTGGGTGTCCCGTCGGGTCTGAGGCTGGCCCTCGTGGCGGTGTTCGCGCTGCTGTGGGTTCAGGTGGCCCTGGGGGGCTGGGTCAGCACCAACTACGCGGTGCTCGCCTGCCGCGACTTCCCGACCTGCCAGGGAAGCTGGTGGCCCGTGATGGACTTCCGCGAAGGCTTCACCATCTGGCGTGAACTGGGTGAGGGGCGCTCCGGAGCGTCGATCCCGTTTGCCGCCCTGACGGCCATCCACTATGTCCACCGCCTGGCGGCCTACCTGGTGCTGGCGGCCCTGGTCTGGCTGGCGTGGCGGCTCTGGTCGCACGACGGCCTGCGCGCGCAGGCCCGGGGACTGCTGTTTTTCGCCGCCTGGCAACTGCTCACCGGCCTGAGCAATGTCGTTCTCGAATGGCCGCTGCTGGCGGCGGTGGCCCACACCGGGGGTGCGGCAGCGCTGGTGGTGCTGATGACCGGCCTGCTGTCGGGAACGCGCAGCCAGGACCAGCGGGCCTCCCGATCCAACCCCGCCGTCCTGCAGGCTTCCCGATGAGCACCGCCCCGTCTTCCACCACCGCCGCGGGGCTGTCGTCCACCTGGCGCCAGTTCTATATCCTGACCAAGCCGCGGGTGGTGCAGCTGATCGTCTTCTGCGCCCTGATCGGCATGGTGCTGGCGGTGCCCGGGCTGCCCGACTGGCCCCAGGTCCGGCTGGCGCTGCTGGCCTGCCTGGGCATCTGGCTGGTGGCCGGGGCGGCCGCGGCCTTCAACTGCGTGGTCGAACAGCAGATCGACGCCCGGATGAAGCGCACCGCCTGGCGGCCCACGGCCAAGGGAGAGCTGACCAACGCGCAGACACTGAGCTTCTCGGCCCTGCTGTGCGCACTGGGTTCGGCCATCCTTTACCTGTGGGTCAATCCGCTGACCATGTGGCTGACCTTCGGCACCTTTGTCGGCTATGCGGTCATCTACACCGTGATCCTCAAGCCGCTGACCCCGCAGAACATCGTGATCGGTGGTGCATCCGGTGCGATGCCGCCGGTGCTCGGGTGGGCCGCCATGACCGGCCATGTGGCACCCGAGGCGCTGATCCTGTTCCTGATCATCTTCCTCTGGACGCCGCCGCACTT
>SBFS01000210.1 GCA_006227825.1 Burkholderiales bacterium
GCTCCGGGGTGCACGTATGGCGTGCTGAGATGGCGGACCTGACCGCCGGAACCGCGAACTTGATCTGGTTAGTACCAGCGTAAGAAGAGCTGCAGCGCCGACGGCGCGTGCGTCCGCCCACCCGTGGCGGGCTTGCGCGCCTGCAACACCGGCGTCGAGGCGGGGCATTCATCCAACCCAACTGGAGACCGCCCCGATGAACGCCCCCGACAAGCTGCAGCAGCTCTTGTCCCTGACAAGAGAACCTTTTCCCCAGTCGCGCAAGGTCCATGTGCCCGGCGTCCAGCCCGGTGTGCGGGTTCCCATGCGCGAGATCGCGCTGACCAACGGCGAGACGGTCACGGTCTACGACACCTCCGGTCCCTACACCGACCCTGCCGCCGGCATCGACATCCGCCAGGGCCTGGCGCCGGTGCGCAGCCCGTGGCTGGCCGCGCGTGGCGACACCGAGGCCTATGAGGGCCGCGCCCGCGTGGCGCTCGACGACGGCGGCAGACACGGCGAGGCGGCGGATGCGCGCATCGATGCCCTGCGCGCCGAGGCGGCGGGCCTGCAGCGCCAGCCGCTGCGTGCCAGGGCAGGTGCCAATGTCACGCAGATGCACTACGCGCGAAAGGGCATCGTCACGCCCGAGATGGAATACATCGCCATTCGCGAGAACGGCAGGCGCGAGTGGATGCGCGAGTACCTGGGCGACGCGGAGCGCGAGGCGCGCCTGCGCGGCAACCCCATGGGCGCGCGCATCCCCGAGGTCATCACGCCCGAGTTCGTGCGCGACGAGGTCGCGCGCGGCCGCGCCGTCATCCCGGCCAACATCAACCACCCCGAGGTCGAGCCCATGGTCATCGGCCGCAACTTCAGGGTCAAGATCAACGCCAACATCGGCAATTCGGCGGTCACCTCGTCCATCGAGGAAGAGGTCGAGAAGCTGGTCTGGTCGATCCGCTGGGGTGGCGACACGGTGATGGACCTGTCGACCGGCAAGAGCATCCACACCACGCGCGACTGGATCATCCGCAACAGCCCCGTGCCCATCGGCACGGTGCCGATCTACCAGGCGCTGGAGAAGGTGGGCGGCGTGGCCGAGGACCTGAGCTGGGCCATCTTCCGCGACACGCTGATCGAGCAGGCCGAACAGGGCGTGGACTACTTCACCATCCATGCCGGCGTGCGCCTGCCCTTCATCCACCTGACCAGCCAGCGGCGCACCGGCATCGTCTCGCGCGGCGGCTCCATCCTGGCCAAGTGGTGCATCACCCACCACAAGGAGAACTTCCTCTACACGCACTTCGACGAGATCTGCGAGATCATGAAGGCCTATGACGTGACCTTCTCTCTGGGCGACGGCCTGCGTCCGGGCAGCGCGGCCGATGCCAACGACGAGGCGCAGTTCGCCGAGCTCAGGACGCTGGGCGAGCTGACGCAGACCGCGTGGAGGCACGACGTGCAGACCATGATCGAAGGCCCCGGCCATGTGCCCATGCACCTGATCCGGGCCAACATGGACGAGCAGCTCAGGCACTGCCACGAGGCGCCGTTCTACACCCTGGGCCCGCTGACCATCGACATCGCGCCGGGTTACGACCACATTGCGTCAGCCATTGGCGCGGCCATGATCGGCTGGATGGGCACGGCCATGCTCTGCTACGTGACGCCCAAGGAGCACCTGGGCCTGCCCGACCGCGACGATGTCAAGCAGGGCATCATCGCCTACAAGATCGCCGCCCATGCGGCGGACGTGGCCAAGGGCCACCCCGGCGCCCGTGCGCGCGACGACGCCATGAGCAAGGCGCGCTTCGAGTTCCGCTGGCGCGACCAGTTCGCCCTCGGCCTGGACCCGCAGACCGCCGAGGCCTACCACGACGAGACGCTGCCCAAGGACTCGTCCAAGGAGGCGCATTTCTGCAGCATGTGCGGACCGAAGTTCTGCAGCATGAAGATCACGCAGGACGTGCGCGACTACGCGGCCGCCAGGGGTCTGAGCGAGGAGCAGGCCCTGGCCGAGGGCATGGCGCGCAAGAGCGCCGAGTTCAGGGCCGTGGGTGGCGAGTTCTACGTGCCCGTCGATGCCCTGACGAAGCAGGCCTGAGCCATGGGCAGGCGCATGAAGGTCGGCATCGCCGGCGCGGGCGTGCTCGGGCGTCTGCTGGCCTGGCGGCTGGGGCGTGCGGGACACGCGGTGACGGTGTTCGACCCGGCACCCGGGCCACTGGCGCCTGAGACCGGTCGCCTTCACACGTCCACCCCCCATGCGGCCGGCTTCACCGCGGCCGGGATGCTCAGTCCCGTTGCGGAACTGGACAATGCACAGCCCGAACTGGCGCACCTGGGCTGGCGCTCCCTGGCCCTGTGGCGCGAGGTGTCGCAGGCCCTGCACGCACAGGGCTGCGCCGTCCCCCTGTTCGCTCAGCATGGCAGCCTGCTGCTGGCCCACGGAGACGACCTGGGTGCCGCGCACCGCGTGCTGGCCCGGCTGGAGGCAGCCTCCATGCCCACGGGTGGGCGGCCGACGCTGCGGGCGCTGGACCGCCCTGCCCTCGCGGGTCTGGAGCCGGCGATGGCACCTGGCCTGCACGCCTGGCTGCTGCCCGAGGAAGGCCAGGTGATGCCGCGCGAGATGTTGCAGGCGCTGGCCTTGCACGCACCCCATGTGCACTGGTGCTGGGGCGATCGGGTGGCCCGTGTCGCACCGGGCTGCATCACGCTGGCAGATGGCGAGGCGGCACGCTTCGACCTCGCCGTCGACGTCCGGGGCATGGGCGCCCGACCCGGCATGCCCTTGCGCGGCGTGCGCGGCGAGGTCATCTGGCTGCACGCCCCCGGTGTGCGCCTGCTGCGCCCGGTGCGGCTGCTGCATCCCAGGCATCGTGTCTACATCGTGCCGCGACCGGGCGACCTGTTCGTGGTCGGCGCCAGCGAGATCGAGAGCGAGGACCGGTCTCCGGTGAGCCTGCGCAGCGCGGTCGAGCTGATGGCCGCGGCGCACAGCGTCCTGCCCGAGCTGGCCGAGGCGCGCATCGTGCACATGGAGTCCAACCTGCGCCCCGCCATGCCCGACAACGGTCCCCGCACCGAACACGCGCCCGGCCTGCTGTGCATCAACGGCCTGTTCCGTCACGGCTGGCTGCTGGCCCCTGCCCTCGTCCAGGACGCCCTGGCCATGCTCGACCCGACACCCGCGGATGCGGGCCCATCCCATGACTGAGACCTTGCGATTGAACGACCGCACCCTGCCCTGCCCGGCGGGCCTGACGCTGGCGGCCTTGCTGTCGACCCAGGCCATGGACCCCGAGCGGGTGGCCACGGCGGTCAACGGCGAGTTCGTGCCGCGCAGCCGGCGCGCTGCCACCGTGCTGCAGCCCGGCGACACGGTGCTGACCTTCGAAGCCATCGTCGGAGGATGAACATGACGACTTCACATTGGGCGCCCTACGGCGTCGAACTCGGGAGCCGCTTCCTGCTGGGCACGGCCGGCTACCCGTCGCCCCGGGTGCTGGCCGACAGCATCGCGGCCAGCGCAGCGCAGGTGGTCACCGTGGGCCTCAAGCGCACCCTGGCCGCCGGTGGCGACAACGGCTTCGTCGACATCGTCCTCGGCGCCCTGCAGGAGCGCGGGGCGCGCCTGCTGCCCAACACCGCCGGCTGCCGCACGGCGCGCGAGGCCATCACGCTGGCCCACATGGCGCGCGAGCTGTACGGCACCGCCTGGATCAAGCTCGAGGTGGTCGGTGACGAGCACACGCTGCAGCCCGACCCCTGGGGCACGGTGGAGGCCGCGAGCCAGCTCATACGGGACGGCTTCGCGGTGTTCCCCTACTGCACCGACGACCTGGTCACCTGCCAGCGCCTGCTGGATGTGGGCTGTCAGGTGCTCATGCCCTGGGGCGCACCCATCGGCTCCGGCCAGGGCCTGCTCAACCCCTTTGCGCTGCGCACCCTGCGCGCACGCCTGCCGGGTGTGCCGCTGGTGGTGGACGCCGGCATCGGCGCGCCCAGCCACGCGGCGCAGGCCATGGAGCTGGGCCTGGACGCGGTGCTGCTGAACTCCGCCGTGTCCCAGGCCACGGACCCGGTGCGCATGGCGCGCGCCTTCGCCCTGGCCATCGATGCCGGCCGCGCCGCCTTCGAGGCCGGCGTGATGGCCCCGCAGAGCATGGCGGTGGCCTCCACGCCGGTGCCCGGACACCCTTTCCTGATCGGATGAGAACCGCATGAGCCCAACAGACATCCACGTCATCTGGAGCATCGCCGGCACCGACAGCGGTGGCGGCGCCGGACTGGCGGCCGACCAGCGCGCCGCCGATGCCCTGGGCGTTCACTGCGCCACCGTCGTGGCCGGCATCACGGCCCAGAGCTCCACCGAAGTCACCCACATCGAGGCCACGTCACCGGCCGTGCTGCAGGCCCAGCTGGACACGCTGGCGCGGGACATGCCGCCGTGCGTGATCAAGACCGGCCTGCTGGGCAGTGCGGACAACGTGCGCCTGCTGGCCGCCTTCATCGACCGCCTGCGGGCGCAAAAGCCCCTGGCGCTGGTGGTCGACCCGGTGCTGCGCGCCAGCACAGGCGCCGCACTGGCCGACGCCGAGCTGCGCGATGCCTGCCGCGACCTGCTGCTGCCGCGTGCCACCGTCATCACCCCCAACCAGGCCGAAGCGGTGGCCCTGCTGGGTGACAGCGCCCCCGTGGACATTCCCGCCCAGGCCCGGGCCCTCAAGGCGCTGGGTTGCGAGGCCGTGGTCATCACCGGCGGTGACGCGGCGCTGATCGAGCGCCACGCCAGCCTGTCGCTCGACTGGCTGGACACCCCGCAGGCC
>SBFS01000108.1 GCA_006227825.1 Burkholderiales bacterium
CACCACCACCCGGTTGCGTCAGAGGGACGTTCGGGTGGCTGGGCGGTGCTGGCAGGAGACAGCGTCCATGCCTTCGGGGACGGCATCCTGATCGCCTCCGCCTTCGTGGCGGACATCCGCCTCGGTGTCGTGGCTGCGCTGGCGGTGCTGGCGCACGAGGTGCCGCACCACATGGGTGACCTGGTGGTGCTGCGCCAGACCTCGGGCACGGCGCGTGCGGCCCTGCTCAAGGTGTAGATGGCAGGCACGGTGACCGCGCTCGGGGGACTGGTCGGCTACGTGCTGCTCAACCGTCTGGAGGACTACCTGCCTTACTTCCTGGTGGCCGCCTCCAGCAGTTTCGTCTATGTGGCGCTGGCCGACCTGATTCCGCAGCTGCAGAAGCGGCTGAGTCTGAGGCAGACGGCAGCGCAGGTGGCGTGGCTGCTGGCCGGTATCGGCCTGGTCACGCTGGTCAGTGGCCTGGCCCACCGCCATTGAGGGCCGACCGGCCGCTCAGGCCTGCCGGTTGCCGAAAGTGAAGCAGAACCGCGCACCCTGACCCGGCGCGCCCGCGGCACTGATCTGTCCGCCATGGCGCTCGATGATCCGCCGCACCGTGGCCAGGCCGATGCCCGAACCCTCGAACTCGGTGCCGTTGTGCAGGCGTGAAAAGGGCTTGAACAGGCGGTCGCTGCGGGACATGTCGAAGCCGGCTCCGTTGTCCGTGATGCAGAAACCGCCGGGGTCGCCACCGTCGTTGGCGTCGGACCTGTCGAACTCGACGCGGGCATGCGCGGTGTGGCGGCTGTACTTCCAGGCGTTGCCGATCAGGTTTTCCAGCACGATCTGCGCCATTCGAGGGTCGCAGTCGGCGTACAGGTCGGGTTCGATCACCACCTCGACATCGCGGGTCGGGTCGCGGTCCCTTTCCCGCCGCACCACGTCGTGGACCAGCTCGCTCAGGTTGACCCGGGTGCGCTGCAGCTGTCCCCGGCTGACCCGGGCCAGCGCCAGCAGGTCGTTGATCAGGCCGTTCATGCGGGCCACCGACTCCTGCACGCGCCCGATCATGTCCTCGTCTTCTGCGGTGGCGCGTCCGGCCAGTTGCTCCCTGAGCAGGTGGATGAAGCCGTCGATCGAGCGCAGGGGCGACTTGAGGTCGTGCGAAACGGAATAGGAAAAGGACTCCAGCTCCTGGTTCAGGTAGCGCAGTTGTTCGGTCCTCTCGTGCACGCGCTGCTCCAGGGTGGCCTGCAGCCGCAGGATCTCCCGGTCGCGCCGAAGCCGCAGCATCTCGGCGTTGCACCGGCTGGCAAAGACCTGCAGCAGCGCCCGCACCTCCTCGCCCGGGTCCTGTCGCTCGCGCCAGACCGCCGCCAGCAGGCCGATGACCGAGCCGTCGGCATCGCGCAGTGCCATGCCCGCGAGGGTTCCCACATCGTCCGGATCGAAGGGCGGGGTGCTGCGCGGCAGGTGCTGGTCATCGGGGTGCACCAGCACCAGGCCGTCGCTCTCGAGCAGGCGGCCATAGGCGGTCTGTGCCAGCGCCAGCGGGAGGTTGGCCTGCAACTGCTGTTTGTTCACCAGGGCCAGCGTGTGGGCCTGCCCGGGGGCCATGAGTTCCGCCACCACGACCGACCCGGCCCCGGTGGCGCTGGCCAGGTGTTCTGCCAGCGACAGGAAGAAGGCCTCGCCGGTCTTCGACGAGATGCCCCGGGCAAGGTTGATCAGGATGTCCTGGCGGCGCTTTTCCTCGGCCACGTTCAGGGTGAAAGTCAGGGCGCAGGGCTCGCCGGCGATGTCGATGGTCTCGGCCCACAGCCGCACCGGCACCACCTCTCCCCGCTTGCTTCGCATGCGTGTTTCGTAGCCCTGCAGCCGGCCATCGCGCCGCAGGCCCTGGACGTAGTCGCTGCGCTCGACCTCGCTGAGCCAGACGCCGACCTGCTGCGAAGTCCGGCCCTTGAGGTCTTCCGGTGTCCATCCGATCACGCGCTCGTTGGCAGGGTTGGCCTCGATGAACAGGCCGTCGGACAGGCGGGTGATGACCATGCCCAGCGGACTGAAGTTGAAGGCCTTGGAGAACCGCTCTTCCGACCGTTGCAGGGCCTGCCGGGAGCGTTCTTCGGCGCTCACGTCAAGGGCCATGATCATCAGAAGGCGTTCGCGTTCCTGGCGCACGACGTTGGCAAACACGAGCGCGTCGATCTCGGTCCCGTCCTGGCGCCGCAGCCTGGCGCGCAGGTTGGCCACCCGGTCATGGGCCTTGAGCGCCGACCGGAAGGCCAGGTGCTCGGACGGATCGACCCAGAACACGGGGGGCTCCTGTCCGGTCATCTGCCGGCCGGGATAGCCCAGCAGCTGCTCGAAGGCGTCATTGGCATTGACGATCCGGCGCGTGTCCAGGCTGAGCACCAGCGTGGCCGCCGGGTTGTTCTGGAACAGGGAAAGGAAGCGCTCCTGGCTGGCCCGCATGTCCTTCTCGGCGTCGACCGCCAGCTCGTAGGCCTCCCTCTGGTCGCGAAAGGCCGCCAGCAGGCGGAAGCGGCTGAACAGCACGCTCACCAGGGCCGTCACGATACAGGCCGCCTGCAGGATCCAGACCGCCCAGCCCACCGCCGCAAGCCGGCTGGGCATGGCACCGGTCTGCTCCAGGTGGTTCAGGATGGCCAGGGCGACAAGGCTGAGCAGGGCTGTCGCCACCGTCGCGGCCCGGGACAGGAAGCTGCCGGCCAGGACGAGGGCCGCCAGCATGACCGTGCTGCCCACGCTGCGTACCGAACCCTGGGTCACGATGGCCGTGAACGAGCCCAGCCACAGGGTCAGGATGAGGGCGTAGGCCACCCATCGGCGAAAACGGGAGTGGTAGAGGGGCCACAGCGCCCACACGGCGACCGAAAGTCCGAGCGCCACCTGCGCCGTGGGACCGAGGCCATCCCGCCAGACGAGGCCGACGGCGGCCAGCGGCGCGGCGACGCTGGAGGTCAGCAGCACCGCGGCGAGCGCCAGATCCTGGTGCTGACCGAGTGCCACCGTGTCGGACGGAGCCTCGTTCAGCCGGTAACTGGTGCGCCTGTTCATGGCTTGATCGCCGCTCAGGCCGTGGCCCCTGTGGATGAAGGCGCTTCCTCAGCGGACAGCGTGGCCGGACCGAAGCCGAAACGGAACTCCGCGCCGCCGCCGGGCACACCACGTCCGGCAACGGCCCCGCCGTGCCGCTCGACAATGCGTCTGACGGTGGCCAGCCCAATGCCCGTGCCCTCGAACTGGTCGGGCATGTGCAGGCGCTGAAAGGGCTTGAACAGCTTGTCGGCGTAGGCCATGTCGAAGCCGATGCCGTTGTCCCGCAGGTACAGCTCGTCGGCCCCCGCACGACCGAACTCGATCACGGCCGGGTCGCACGCCCGGGTGTACTTCAGGGCGTTGCCCACCAGGTTCTCCAGCGCGATCCGGGTCAGTCTCGGGTCGCAGCTCGCCCGCAGGCCGGGCGTGATCCGCCGCTCCAGGCGGCGATCCGGATGGCGCTGCATCTCGGTGTCCAGGATGTCGTCGACCATGGCCGACAGATCCACCGTTTGCCTCTCGAGCTGCCCCTGACTCACCCGGGCCAGTGCCAGCAGGTCGGTGATCAGTGCCGACATGCGGCTCGTGGCACCCAGGATGCGCTGCATCATGTCGGCCTCGTCCGGCTGCATACGACCCTGCATCTGGTCGCTGAGCAGCCGTGTGAAACCGTCGATGGATCGCAGGGGCGACTTCAGGTCGTGCGAGACCGAATAGGCAAAAGAGTCGAGTTCGGCGTTGAGCTTGATCAGGTCGGCGGTGCGTGCCTGCACCCGCTGCTCCAGCGTGGCGTTGAGAGCCTGTATCTCCCGGTCCCTCTGCAGGCGAAGCAGCTCTGCGTTGGCCCGGCTGGCAAAGATCGAGACCAGGGACTGCGCATCCCGCTGCAGCGTCAGCGGCTGCCGCCACATGGCGTAGATCATGCCGACCGGCTGGCCGTTCTCGTCCTGCAGGCGCTGTCCGATGTAGGACTTGAAGCCGCCGCGCACGATGCCCTCCCGGTGGGCGAAACGGCGGTCGAGGTCCTGCGCAAAGACGCACAGGCCTGGCTGGGCGGTGGCCTCGCCGCAGGGCGTGCCCTTAAGGGGGTACACGTAGTTGCTGATCGTCTGGCCGTCGCGCCAGGCGGCCAGGGTCCTCAACTGGCCGTCGCTGGTCAGTTCGGCCACGCAGGTCATGTCGGCCTCCAGGGCGTGGGCCATGTGGACGGTGAGCGAGACGAAGAAGTCCTCGGCCGACGACCCGGTCATGCCACGTGCCAGCTCGATCAGCTGTTTCTCCCGGCGCTTTTCCTCGGACACGTCGACGGTGCATGCAAGGATGCAGTCCTCGCCATCCACTTCGATCCGCTCAGCCCACAGGCGCGACTCACGCAGGCGCCCGTCCTTGTGGCGCATGACGGTGTCGTAGGCATGCACCCGGCCCTCCTGCTCGAGCAACCGGATGAACGCGGCCCGGTCCTCGGCGGTGAGCCAGGCGCCGGCCCCGACCGATGTCTTGCCGGCCAGCTCTTCGGGCTGGTAGCCCTGAACCCGGTCCTCCGCACGGTTGACCTCGATGAAGGCGCCGTCGCTCAGGCGCGTGATGGTCATGTTCAGCGGACTGAAGTTGAAGGCCTTGGCAAAGCGCTCCTGCGATCGCTGCAACTGGTCCAGCACGCGCCGCTGCACGGTCACGTCGGTCAGCGTGCTGATGACCAGGCGGTCGCCCTCCTCGTCGCT
>SBFS01000071.1 GCA_006227825.1 Burkholderiales bacterium
GACCGACGAACGCCTGGCCTGGGTGGTCCCCGAGCAGTCGCCGTCGCGCGCGCCGCACGCACGCATCAGCTTCACGCTGAACGCCCTGCTGTCGGCGCGGGAACTGGTGCTGTGCATCGCCGGTCCCACCAAGCAGGCCGTGCTGGCCCGGGCCCGGACCGCCCGGGACACGGCACTTCCCGTCTCGCTGGTCCTGAACCAGACGCAGACCCCGGTGAGCCTATGGACAGCCTGAACATGAACACCCCGACCAACGACACCCTCGCCCGCGTCACGCAACGCATCATCGACCGCAGCCGCGGCCCGCGCGGCGACTACCTGGCCAGCATGGACGCCCAGGCCCGCGCCGGCACCACCCAGCGCGCCGGCATGAGCTGCGCCAACATGGCCCACACAACGGCCGCGCTGCCCGCCGCCGACAAGCTGGCCATCCACGCCGAGCGGGCCCCGCATGTGGGCATCATCACCGCTTACAACGACATGCTCTCGGCCCACCAGCCTTTCGAGCATTACCCCGAGCTGCTGCGCAGCCATGCGCGTGCCATCGGCGCCACCGCGCAGGTCGCCGGCGGCGTGCCCGCCATGTGCGACGGCATCACCCAGGGCGCCGAGGGCATGGAGCTGTCGCTCTTCTCGCGCGACGTCATTGCGCTGGCCACCGCCGTGGGCCTCTCGCACAAGGTGTTCGACGCCGCGCTCATGCTCGGCGTGTGCGACAAGATCGTGCCCGGCCTGTTCATGGGCGCGCTGCAGTTCGGCCACCTGTCCACGGTGTTCGTGCCTGCCGGCCCGATGGTCAGCGGCCTGTCCAACGACGCCAAGGCCAAGGTGCGCCAGCAGTACGCGCAGGGCCTGGTCGACCGCGAGGCGTTGCTGGCCAGCGAAGCCGCTGCCTACCACGCCCCCGGCACCTGCACCTTCTACGGCACCGCCAACAGCAACCAGATGCTGATGGAGATCATGGGCCTGCACCTGCCGGGCGCGTCCTTCGTCAACCCCGGCACGCCGCTGCGCGAGGCGCTCACGCGGGCCTCGATCGAGCGCGCGGTGGCCAACACCGGCAGGACCGGCCAGCGCGCCATCCGCATGGCCGACATCGTGACCGAGAAAAGTGTCGTCAACGGCATCGTGGGCCTGCTGGCCACCGGCGGTTCGACCAACCACACCATCCACCTGATCGCCATGGCGCGCGCCGCCGGCATCCTGGTCGACTGGGACGACTTCGCCGAGCTGTCGTCGGCCGTTCCCCTGCTGGCCCGCGTCTACCCCAACGGCAAGGCCGACGTGAACCACTTCCACGCCGCCGGCGGCATGGGTTTCCTGGTGCGCCAGTTGCTGTCCGCCGGCCTGCTGCACGGCGATGTGATGACGGTGGCCGGCGAAGGCCTGGCGACCTACACGCAGGAGCCCTGGCTGGACAACGGCACGCTGGCCTGGCGCGAGGTGCCCGCCGACAGCGGCGACACTTCCGTGCTGCGACCGGTCAGCGACCCGTTCAGCGCCGACGGCGGCCTGCGCCTGATGCAGGGCAACCTTGGCCGCAGCGTGGTGAAGGTCTCGGCGGTGGCGCCCGAGCACCGCGTGGTGCGCGCGCCCGCCGTCGTCGTGCACGACCAGCAGGAGCTGCTGGCCCTGTTCAACGCCGGCCAGCTCGAGAAAGACTTCGTGGCGGTGGTGCGCTACCAGGGGCCGGCCGCCTGCGGCATGCCCGAACTGCACAAGCTCACGCCGCCCCTGGCGGTGCTGCAGGACAAGGGTTTCAAGGTCGCCCTGGTCACCGACGGCCGCATGAGCGGCGCCTCGGGCAAGGTGCCCGCCGCCATCCACCTCAGCCCCGAAGCCCTGGCCGACGGGCCCATCGCGCGGGTGCAGGACGGCGACATGGTGCTGGTCGACTGCGAGCGCGGTGTGCTGCAGCTCGAGGTCGACCCTGCCACCCTGGCCGCTCGCCCTGTGCAGCACCCGGACCTGGCCCGCCATGCCCGCGGCACGGGCCGCGAGCTGTTCGGCCTGTTCCGCACCCACGTCACCGCGCCCGAGCAGGGTGCCTCCCCCCTGTTCGCCTGACACCGAGGCCCGCGCCATGACCACCACCTGCTTCACCCGGCCCGGCTTCAAGTCGCGCGTGGTGCCCGTCGTCGTCATCAAGGACCCGGGCCACGCGGTGCCGCTGGCCCGTGCCCTGCTCGAAGGCGGCATCGACGTGATGGAGATCACCCTGCGCTCCGGCGCCGCACTGCAGGCCATCGAGGCCGTGGCCCGGGCCGTGCCCGAGATGCACACCGGCGCCGGCACCGTCACCCGCGCCGTCGAGGTGCGCCAGGTCATCGACGCGGGCGCCACCTTCGCCCTCTCGCCCGGCTGCACCGACGCGCTGGCCGACGCCGTGCGCGAGGCTGCCCTGCCCTTCATTCCCGGCGTGATGACGCCCGGCGAGGTCATGCGCTGGCGCGACGCGGGCTTCTCGCTCATGAAGCTGTTTCCGGCCCAGCAGGCCGGTGGCCTGGGCATGCTGCAGGCCCTGGGCGCTCCGCTGCCCGACGTGCGCTTCTGCCCCACGGGCGGCGTCTCGCCGGCCAACCTGCGCGACTTCCTGCGCCTGCCCAACGTCGCCATGGCCGGCGGCTCCTGGCTCACGCCGGCCGACGCGCTGGCCGAGGGCGACTGGGCGCGCATCACCACCCTCGCGCGCGAAGCCGTCGCCCTGGCCAACAAGCCCTGACCCCCCGGGTCCGCTGGTCTACACTGGCAGGCACAAGGGCCCGGCCAACGCTGTGCCGCCCAAGCCCGTGCCGTTCGACCGACCCACCCACCCCATGAACGCCCTGCACGCCACCCCCACCCGGCTGCCCGCCTGGCAGCAGCTCGAACAACTCGCGTCGGCCGCCCAGCCCCACCTGCGCCACCTGCTCGACGAGGACGCCGGCCGCCTTGACCGCATGACGGTGCACGCCGCCGGCATCCGCCTCGACGCCTCGCGCCAGCGGGTCACCGCCGACGTGATGAACGCCCTGCTGGCGCTGGCCGACCAGGCGCAGGTCGGCGCCCAGCGCGAGGCCATGTTCCACGGCGACCCCATCAACCTGACCGAGAACCGCCCCGTCCTGCACGTGGCGCTGCGCGGCGGGCCAGGAGGCCCCTGGGGTGAGGCCATCAGCCAGGACGTCGAGCGCGAGCTCGACCGCGTCTGTGCGTTCGCCGACGCGGTGCGCACCGGGGCCGTCACCGGCCACTCCGAGGTCAATTTCACCGACGTGGTGAACATCGGCATCGGCGGCTCCGACCTCGGCCCGCGCATGGCCGCCGACGCGCTGGCCCACCTGTCCGGCGCCGGCCCGCGCGTGCACTATGTCTCCAACCCCGATGCCTGGGCGCTCTACAGCGTGCTGCACCAGCTCGACGCCGCCCGCACCCTGGTCATCGTCTCGTCCAAGACCTTCACCACCCAGGAGACCCTGACCAACGCCGCCAGTTGCCGCCAGTGGCTGCTGGACCACGGCGTGCCGGCCGAGCGCATCGACCGGCACCTCGTCGCCATCACCGCGTCCCCCGCCGAGTCGGCGCGCCAGGGCTACGCGGCCGACCGCACCTTCCTGTTCTGGGACTGGGTGGGCGGCCGCTATTCGGTGTGGTCGGCCCTGGGCCTGCCGCTGGCCATCGGCATCGGCGGTGCGGCCTTCCGCGCCTTCCTGGCCGGCGCCCGCGCCATGGACGAACACTTCTGCCACGCCCCACCGGCGCAGAACCTGCCGCTGCTGATGGCGCTGTACGGCATCTGGAACCGCAACTTCCTGCGCTGCCCGACCCAGCTCATCGTCTCCTACGCCTCGCGCCTGGTGCGCTTCGTGCCGTACGTGCAGCAGATGGACATGGAGTCCAACGGCAAGCGCACCCACATCGGCGGCCAGCCGGTGGACGTCGACACCGGCCCCATCGTCTGGGGCGGCCTGGGCATCGACGGCCAGCACGCCTATTTCCAGCTCATCCACCAGGGCCGCCACACCGTGCCGGTGGACTTCATCGGCGTCGAGAGCGAAGACACCCCGCTGCCGCTGGCGGCCACCCACCACCACGTGGTCAACCTCAACCTGCGCGCCCAGGCCGAGGCCATGGCCCGCGGCCGCGGTTTCGGTGACACCCGGGCACTCATGCAGCAGGCCGGCCTGGCCGGCGAGCAGGCCGATGCCATGGCACGGCACCGCATGTTCGAGGGCAACATCCCCAGCAGCATCCTCTGGCTCGACCGCCTCGACCCCGCACGCCTGGGCGCCCTGATGGCCGCCTACGAGCACAAGGTGTTCACCCAGGCCGCCATCTGGCGCGTCAACGCCTACGACCAGTGGGGCGTAGAGCTGGGCAAGACCATGGCCAAGGCCATGGAAGCCTGATCTGCGCCCGGGCAATCCCGCCGAAAAAACAGCGCCCCGAGGCGGCGCACCTACTTGTTCTTCATCTTGCCCTTGGGCGCCACGGCCGTCACCGGCGCAACCGGACGGCCCGACGTGGTCGGTGTGTCCTTGGGCGGGCTGGTGTCCTTCTTGGGCTTCTTCACCATCTTGTTGCTGCGCTGTTCGCCTTTGGGCATGGGAGTCTCCTGAAACAGCGCCCAATGTACTGCGATTCGCCCCGAAGCCGGGTCCGGCAGCATGCCCAGTCCGTACAGGCCCGTGCTCATGATGTCCCGCTGCCGGTCTCCATCGGCATGCTGTGCCACCAGATGCGTGCCTCGGCGCACAGCCCCTGCGAAAAGCGGGCCTGCAGCA
>SBFS01000252.1 GCA_006227825.1 Burkholderiales bacterium
ACGACCTGGCTGATGATGCCGAAGGCCGGCAGGATCATGATGTAGACCTCGGGGTGACCGAAGAACCAGAAGATGTGCTGGTACATGATCGGGTCACCGCCGCCGGCCGGGTTGAAGAAGCTGGTGCCGAAGTGACGGTCGGTCAGCGTCATGGTGATGGCACCGGCCAGCACGGGCATCACGGCGATCAGCAGGTAGGCGGTGATCAGCCAGGTCCAGGCGAACATCGGCATCTTCATCAGCGTCATGCCGGGGGCGCGCATGTTGAGGATGGTGACGATGATGTTGATCGATCCCATGATGGACGAGGCGCCCAGGATGTGCATCGCGAAGATGGCGGCATCCATCGAAGGACCCATCTGCAGCGTCAGCGGCGCATAGAGCGTCCAGCCGGCAGCGGGCGCCCCGCCGGGCATGAAGAACGAACCGGCCAGGATGATGGCAGCCGGCACCATCAGCCAGAAGCTGAAGTTGTTCATGCGCGCGAAGGCCATGTCCGAAGCGCCGATCTGCAGCGGCAGCATCCAGTTGGCGAAGCCCACGAAGGCCGGCATGATGGCGCCGAACACCATGATCAGGCCGTGCATGGTGGTCAGCTGGTTGAACAGCTCGGGGTTGACAACCTGCAGGCCGGGCTGGAACAGCTCGGCACGGATGAGCAGCGCCAGCAGGCCGCCGATCATCAGCATGGTGAACGAGAACAGCAGGTAGAGGGTACCGATGTCCTTGTGGTTGGTCGCGAACACCCAGCGACGCCAGCCGGTGGGCGCGTGGTGGTCGTGGTCGTGACCGTGCGCGTCGTGGTGGTCAAGAACTGCACTCATGATCGATTCCTTGCTATTTCAGAATTCGGGGATTGACCGGCTCACTGGCGCGCAGCGACCACAGCGGCGGGCTGCACGATCTGCTGGGTCGCGTTCGACCAGCTGTTCTTGGCGAATGTCATGACGGCCGCCAGCTCGGTGTCCGAGAGCTGCTTCCATGCCGGCATGGAGCCGCCAGCGGCACCGTTGAGCATGATATCGATGAAGGCGCCAGGGTCGGCCGCCGTCACGATGGCCGAGCCGTCCAGCGGCTTGATCGGGCCGGCGCCCTTGCCGTTGGCCTGGTGACAGGCCACGCAGTTGGCCGCATAGACCGACTCGCCCCGCTGGACCAGGTCGGACAGGGTCCACACCTTGCTGGGGTCGTCCGCGGCAGCGGCCATCAGGGCCTGCTGCTCGGCGACCCAGGCGCTGTATTCCTGGGCCGAGACCACCTTGACGTGGATGGGCATGTAGGCGTGCTCCTTGCCGCACAGCTCGGCGCACTGGCCGTAGAAGTCGCCGGTCTTCTCGGCCCGGAACCAGGTGTCGCGCACGAAACCGGGAATGGCATCCTGCTTGACGCCGAAGGCCGGCACCATCCAGGCATGGATCACGTCGTTGGCGGTGGTGATGATGCGGATCTTCTTGCCGACGGGCACGACCATCGGGTTGTCCACCTTCAGCAGGTAGTTGTCGATGGCTTCGGGGTTGCCGCTGTTGGACATGACGCGATGGCTGTTGTCCAGGGTGGAGAGGAACTGGATGCCCTCGCCTTCGCCCTTGATGTACTCGTAGCCCCACTTCCACTGCATGCCCACGGCCTTGATGGTCAGGTCGGCGTTGGTGGTGTCCTTCTGGGCCACGAGCACCTTGGTCGCCGGCAGGGCCATGCCGATCACGATCAGCAGCGGCACGATGGTCCAGCCCAGCTCGACCCAGATCGGCTCGGGCAGCTCCTGGGACTTGTGGCCGACCGACTTGCGGTGCTTGAGGATGGAGTAGAACATGACCCCGAACACCACCACGAAGATGACGGCGCAGATGATCATCATGAACCAGTGCAGCCAGTGCTGCTCCTCGGCGATGCGGGTGGCCGGCGGCGCAAAGTTCAGCTGGTTGACGGCGGGGCCACCCGGCAGGTCGTTGACACGCTGGGCCGCGGCCGTCAGCCAGACGCCCGCCCCCAGGGACAACGCAGTCACCGCAGACCGCAGGGCGGTCAGCTTCTGTCGCAAGGGCATGCCCGATTTCTTCGTCGTACTCACTTTTTGCGCCTCAAATATAAGTATTGATTTATATCAATGCAGATTAAAACAAAAATTCCCGCCCTCGCCCACCCGGGAAATACCCAACCCTCTGATCCTCGACCTCATCCCTCTCGCAAGGCCCTGCGCATCTCGCTCAGCAGCACCGGCCGCAGGTCCGATCGCAGGTGGCGACCGATCTGAACCGCCTGCGCACCGGCCCTGACCTCGACCAGCACCTGGCGCCCGCTGGTGTTGAGCCGCACCCGGTCCCGGTCGAACTCGCAGCGCCGAACGACACCGGCGCTCTCGCTTTCGATCACCAGCCGCCCCCCTTCCAGCACCACGCTCTCACCATCGGTGGCGTGTCGCGCGTGCACAACGAAGGCCGCCGCCAGCGCCAGCAGCTCCAGCACGGCAAAGGGCATGACCAGCACCGCGCCCTGCATCCAGAAGAAACCCGCCACCAGAAGGGATGCCGTACCGAGCATCGCGAAAACCGACGCCAGCTGGGAGGGCGACACCGCACAGCGGCGACGCAGGGACCAGTGCCAGGCACCGTCTCGCCGTTGCCCCAAGCGAAGGCCATCCGGGCTGCCAGTCGACAATCTTCTCTCCGCACCAGACCGCAGACACCCGCGGCACAACAGGGAAAATGCCCTTCTAGGTTTGACTTATGTCAATTGTAGCGAGGTAAATCCGCCTCCCGGCCTGCCCGGCACATCATCCGAGTGGGGCATCATGGCTTCGGGGGCCGTCAGCCGGCCGTGCGGCGGCCAGCACGCAGGAGGTCGCGCATCACCTCGACCGGCACGCTCTGCTGCGGGGCCGCCTTCAGGCGCGGCTCTCCCTTGAAGGCATGGCCGTAGATCACCTCGAAGCTCAGTTGAAGCCGCCCCTGTGGCGTGCGAGGGAGGACTTCCTCGATACCCTCGATCAGTTGCCGGCGCCAGCCCCGGCCCCGCAGGCCGCCAAACCGGTCCCGGCTGAAGTTGCGGCCCAGCAGCCTCAGTTCGTCGAGCAGGGCCTGCGCGCTGCTGTAGGTCAGGACGATCTTCTCCATGTCCACCACCGGTTCGGCGAAGCCGGCCTGCACGAGCAGGTCGCCCCAGTCGTGCATGTCGACGAAGCGGTGGGCAGGCTCCCCCCAGCCGCGAAGGCGGTACAGGTCACGCAACTCCTGCAGGCTGTCAGGCCCCAGGCAGGAGAACATCAGAAAACCCCCGCTGCGCACGTGGGCTGCCCAGCGCCGCAACAGTTCCAGTGGCCGCGGCTCCCGGTGGAGCAACATGTTGGCCCACAACAGGCCCACCCGGTCATCGTCGCGCGCCACCGCCACCCCCGGACGATCGCGACGCCGCCAGGGTATCCAGGAACGGGGGCCGGGGCCGCCGAGCCTGGACAGCACCGCGTCTGTGTTCCGGGCCCACACCAGGCCGGATGCACCGGGCAGACGCTCGGTCAGGCGCTGGTGGGCCTGCAGACCACCGTGAAGCGGCTCCCAGTGCAGCCAGCGGTCAGGCAGCTCGCGGAAAAAATCCAGGCGCTCCAGCATGCGCGAGGCCACCTCCTCGTGCAGCCAGGGGGAAGCGGGCACCGATCGGGTCGTCCAGCGCGCGCATGCGACGGAATCCAGCCCGGGCACCGTGTCGGGCGAGCGGGTGTCGACCGGGTCCGGAGGGTCGGCGGGGTACATGGGCAGCAGCTGTTCGTTCTGACAGGGGTCACGGCGGGAACCCGCAGCCGACCAGTATATTGGTCCGATGCTGTCCCTGTGGCGTACATGGTCCGACCGCTGGCCTGGCCGCTGCCAGGTCTGCGGTGACTGGCCCTCCCAGCCTGTCTGCATCGCCTGCACCGGCCGTTTCGGCGCGGTCCGCTGGCGATGCCAGGCCTGCGCCCGGCCCGCTCCCCGCGGCCAGCCCCTGTGCGGCGGGTGCCTGACGCAGCGACCATGGCCAGACCTCGATCGCTGCGTCGCCGCCGTGGACTATGCCTACCCCTGGGACGCCCTGGTCTCGCGCCTGAAGTTCCAGTCGGAGCCTGGCTGGGCTCGCACGATGGCCGCGCTGCTCATGAACAATCCCGGGGTCCGCCACCTGCTGGCCCAGGCGGACTGGATCGTTCCGGTCCCGCTGTCCACCCGCCGTCTGGCCGACCGCGGCTACAACCAGGCGTGGGAGATCGCCAAGTCCCTCAGGGTGCTCGGCCGTCAGCGAGGGCTGTCCGTGCCGGCACCACTGGCCCAGGCGCTGGTCCGCCGTGGTGACAGTCCGGCCCAGCACACGCTCGACCGGGAGCAACGCTGGCGGAATCTGCGCCACGCCTTCCTGCCGCATCCGGTTCACGGCCCCCGGGTGGCGGGCCGCCGGGTCCTGCTGGTGGACGATGTCTGCACCACGGGAGCCACCCTGCAGAGGGCGGCCCACGCTCTGCGCAAAGCGGGTGCCACCGGCGTTGACGGCCTGGTCTTTGCCCGCACCGACGAGGCTGCGGCGCACCACAGCCCCCGACCCCCGGCGTCCCTGCCGGCCTGACGGGCGGACCTGCCGTGAGAAGTTTCACGCCCGTTCACCCGGTGACGGGTCCATACTCCCGCCCATATGCGCCCTCGCCGCAACGGCGGCAAGATCGGCGCATCCGTGCATCGCCGGTTTTCCATCGCCGGACCACCTGTCTGCCTGCATGTTCCACGTCGTCCTGGTCACGCCCGAGATACCGCCCAACACCGGCAACGTCATCCGGCTGTGCGCCAACACCGGGTGCCACCTGCACCTGGTGGAACCGCTGGGCTTCTCGATGGACGACAAGCAGTTGCGCCGGGCCGGCCTGGACTACCACGAATTCGCCGAGGTCCGGCGCCATCCCGACTGGGACGGTTTCCTCGCCCAGGCCGATCCGCCGGCCGCACGGCTGTTTGCGATGAGCACCCGGGGTCTGAACCGGGTGCACGACCAGCGTTTCGAGGCGGGGGACTGGCTGGTGTTCGGTTCGGAAACCAGCGGGCTGCCCGACGACATCCTCACCGGGTTCGATCCGGCACGGCGCTTGCGGCTCCCGATGCGCCCGGGGCAGCGCAGCCTGAACCTGTCCAACGCGGTCACGGCGGTGGTGTTCGAAGCCTGGCGACAGCACGGATTTGCGGGGGCGGCCCCATGACCGGCCGTCTGCGGCCCATGCCCAGCCCTGGGCGGCAGGGGTTCAAGCGATGATCGCGGCCATCTCCCGCATCCTCAGGCTCGGCATTGGCGCCCGCCAGGGAGTGGCGCGCAAGGCCACGCTCAAGGACATGGCGACGATCCGGCACGCACTGAGCAGCAGCTTCGAGGACTGCCTGGGCGAACCGGCCCAGCGGCTGCGCCGCCGAGTCGAACTGGCCCGCACGCCGCAGGAGTTGTGGCTGCTGCGCAATGACGCCTTCCAGATCATCGCGCAAAGGCACGACCAGGCTGTCGCCTCGCAGCGCATCAACGGCCTGATGCCGGCCTTCCGGGGCTGGCTCGATCCGCGCCAGATCGGGCCGGTCTGAACAGGTCAGGCAGGACTCACGGGTAGTGGCGTGCCAGCGACTCGGCCACGCACACCGGCTTGTCGCCGCCTTCGCGTTCGATCAGCACCTGCCAGGTCAGCTGCACGCCCTGCCCCTCCACCGGCTCGCTGGCCAGCAGCGTCAGGCGGGCGCGCAACCGGCTGCCGACCGGAACCGGTGACGGGAAGCGCACCTTGTTGAGCCCGTAGTTGATGCCCATGCGCACGGGTGGCAGGCGCAGGGCCAGCTCGAAGAACCGGGGCAGCAGCGACAGCGTCAGGAAGCCGTGGGCGATGGTCGTTCCGAAAGGCCCCTGCCTGGCCCGCTCGGTGTCGCAGTGGATCCACTGGTGGTCTCCGGTGGCCTGCGCGAAACGGTCGACCTGTTCCTGGGTGATGGTGATCCAGTCACTGACCGCCACTTCCTGGCCGGTGCAGGCCGCCAACTCGGCCATGGTGTCGAAATGTCTCATGACCGGACGTTAGCAGGCCCGGCAACGGCCCCCTGTCGGCGCTGCGACAGGCCGTGACGTCCCTTCAGCGGTCCAGCCACTGGCAGATCGGCTGCCACTGCTGCAGGTCCTTCTCGACCCGGCTTGGTGCCACATCGAACAGCGTCAGCCCGCGGGCGGCCAGGTGGATGTAGTTCTGCGTGTCACGCAGATGACCCAGCACCGGCAGGCCCAGGGCGCCGACGAATTCGCGCAGCTTCTCGGCCGCGATGGTGCGCGGGTCCACCCGCATGCCGATGATGCCGATGTCGAGCTGGGCCGAGCGCTTGAGTTCGGCCACCTCGTCCAGAAAGGCCCGGGTGGCATAGATGTCGAAGATGCTCGGCTGCAGGGGGACCAGCACCTTGTCGGCCAGGCGCATCACGTCCTTGAAGCGCCAGCCGTGCAGCCCCGCCGGTGTGTCGAGCACGACGTGGGAGACATCGCGCGGTGGGCGGGCGATGAGGTCGTGGGAAATCTCCCAGGTCTGGATGGGCCGCGCCTCGGGTGGCCGCAGGCGCAGCCACAAACGGGAGGACTGCTGGCGATCGGCGTCGCCGAGCATGACCCCGTGGCCCTGGCTGGCGAAGTAGCCGGCCACATTGGTCGACAGCGTGGACTTGCCCACGCCTCCCTTGGGATTGGCAACCACCACGACGGGCATGCGGACCTCCTCAGTGCGTCTGTTCAGGCTCCATGGTAGCGCCTGCCGGCGTGCCGGTGATCACCAGGCGTCCCAGACGAGCTTGACGCCGGTCAGGAACATGCCTGCGTACACCAGCCGGTAGAACAGCCGCGGCTGGATGCGGTGCGCGATGCGCACGCCCGCCCAGACGCCCAGGGGTGCGAAAGGCAACAGGGCGAGCGAGGTGCTCATGTTGCGCCAGTCGAGCAGCCCGAGCCACGCATAGGGCAGCCATTTGCTCAGGTTGATGACGAAGAAGAAGAACGCCATCGTGCCGGTGAACAGCAGCGGCGGCAGCCGCATCGGGATCACATAGGCATTGATCGGAGGCCCCCCGGCGTGGGCAATGAAGCTGGTGAAGCCCGAGGTCGCCGTGAGCAGGAAGCCCAGCCAGCGCGGCGGCGGTGCGCTGTCGGCACGCGGGGGAAAGAGCAGGCGCTGCGCCAGGAACAGCAAAGTGAAGCCGCCCACGATGCCTGCGACCAGCCGGGCATCAAGCCAGCGGAACAGCAGCGTGCCGATGAGAATGCCCAGCACGCCGGGCAGCAGCAGGAAGCGCAACAGGCGCCAGTCGACATGCCGCCGGAACGCGGCCATGCCCATCAGGTCCATCACGAGCAGGATGGGCATGAGGATGGCGGCGGCCTGCGGCACGCTCACGGCCAGCGCCATCATTGGCACCGCCAGTGAGCCGAAACCCGAACCGAATCCGCTCTTGCTCATGCCCAGCAGCACCACGGCCGGGATGGCCACCGCATAGAAGAACGGATCGGTGACGAGGGGCAACGGGCTCATGGACAATGGGAGGATGCCGAACGTTCAAGTCTGGGGTGAGACGCTGCGACTGCTGGTCGAGATCGCTGCGACGGCGGCATTCGCGCTGTCCGGCATCCTGGAGGGGGCCCGCAAGCGGCTCGATGCGGTGGGTGTGTGCGTCGTGGGTTTTCTGGCGGCCTTCGGCGGCGGCACCCTGCGCGACCTGCTGCTGGACCAGCGCCCCTTCTTCTGGGTGCGGCATGTCGAGCTGCTGTGGGGGGTTCTGGGCTTGTGTGTGCTGGCCATGGCGTTCCTGCGCAGCCGGCATTTTGCGCCGACCGAGAAGGCCATCCAGTGGCCGGACGCACTCGGCCTGGGCCTGTTCGCCGCCACCGGTGTCCACCAGTCGCTGATGCTGGAGCTGCCGGCCCTGGTCGCCGTTCTCATGGGCCTGATCACCGGCGTGTTTGGCGGTGTGCTGCGCGATGTGGTCTGCAACGAGATTCCCACCGCCTTTCACGACCACAGGCCCTATGCCCTGTGCGCCTTTGCCGGCGGCTGGGTCTATGTGGGTCTGTGGCAGCTGGGCGCGCCGGGGTGGGTCGCGCTGGTGTGCTGCGTCGGCATCACCGCCGGCCTGCGCGGTCTGGCGCTGTGGCGCAACTGGCAGCTGCCTGCCTGGCGGACCTGAGACGGCTCAGACCCTCTCCACGATGAGTGCGATGCCCTGCCCGACACCAATGCACATGGTGCACAGGGCGTAGCGGCCGCCGGTGGTGTGCAGGCGGTTGACCGCCGTGGTCGCCAGCCGTGCGCCGCTGGCGCCCAGCGGATGGCCCAGGGCGATGGCGCCACCCCAGGCATTGACGCGTTCGTCGTCGTCCTTGAGACCCAGCATACGCAACACCGCCAGTCCCTGGGCAGCGAAGGCCTCGTTGAGCTCGATGACATCCATCTGCTCGAGCTTCAGGCCGGTGAGCGCGAGCACCTTTTCGGTGGCCGGTGCCGGACCGATGCCCATCACGCGCGGCGGGACGCCCGCGGTGGCCATGCCGACGATGCGTGCCCTCGGGGTCAGGCCGTGCCGGGCGGCCGCGGCCTCGTCGGCCAGCAGCAGCGCGCAGGCGCCGTCGTTGACGCCGCTGGCGTTGCCGGCGGTCACCGAGCCGTCCGGGCGGACCACGCCCTTGAGCCTGGCCAGCGCTTCCAGACTGGTCTCGCGCGGGTGCTCGTCGGTGTCGACCACGAGCGGGTCGCCCTTCTTCTGCGGGATGGTGACCGGGCAGATCTCGCGCGCCAGGTGACCGGCCCTGATCGCCGCCACGGCCTTGAGCTGGCTGGCCAGGGCCATGCGGTCCTGGGCTTCGCGCTCGATCTTGTGATCGACCGCCACGTTCTCGGCCGTCTCGGGCATGGAATCCACGCCGTATTTCTCTTTCATCAACTTGTTGATGAAGCGCCAGCCGATGGTGGTGTCGTAGACCGCGTTGGCACGCGAGAAGGCGCTCTCGGCCTTGGGCATGACAAAGGGCGCGCGGCTCATGCTCTCGACACCTCCGGCGATCATGAGCGTGGCCTCGCCAGCCCTGATGGCGCGCGCGGCCGTGCCCACGGCGTCCAGTCCGGAGCCGCACAGGCGGTTGATGGTGGCGCCGGGCACCTCATGGGGCAGGCCTGCCAGCAGGCTGCTCATGTGGGCCACGTTGCGGTTGTCTTCGCCGGCCTGGTTGGCGCAGCCGTAGATCACGTCCGTCACGGCCGCCCAGTCGACGCCGGGGTTGCGCGCCATCAGGGCCTTGAGCGGCACTGCCCCCAGGTCATCGGTGCGCACGGAGGAAAGGGCGCCGCCGTAGCGGCCGATGGGCGTGCGGATGGCGTCGCAGATGAAGGCCTGGGTCATGGGAAGTCTCCGGAAAATTCGCTTGCGGGAAGAGGGACAGTGGGGGACAGTGCGGGCCGCTTGCAGGGCATGCACTCGACATGGTGATTGTCGGCGAAAACATGCAGGATAATGCATTCATGTTCAACCCCTCCCAGGCCGATGTGCGGCGTTTCTTCTGTTCGGTGTTCGCCAGGCACCGCCAGGGCCAGCCTCTGGAGGCGATCGAGGCGCTGGCCGCCCGGTGGATGGACGAACATCCCGAGCACCACGCCGAGCTGGGCGACCTGGAGACGGCACTGGCGCGGGTCGGGGAGGCCGTCGAACCAGACCGCAACCCCTTCCTGCACCTGTCGATGCACCTGTCGATCAGTGAGCAGTGCAGCATCGACCAGCCGCCGGGCATCCGCCAGGCCGTGGAACTGCTGACAGCCCGTCGCGGCGACCTGCATGCCGCCCACCACGAGGTGATGGAATGCCTGGGCCGGATGGTCTGGGAAAGCCAGCGCAGCGGACGCCCGCCGGACGGCCACGCCTACATCGAAGCCGTGCGCCAGCGCGCGACCAGGGACTAGGGGCCCGCAAAAGAAAAGGCACGCAGGTAACCGCGTGCCTTGCTCCAGGGGAGCCGCGTCAGCGGCTCAGGGGAGAGTCAACGGAACCGGGCTTGGGGCACGGTGCGCAGTTCGCCTTCGACGGTGGACAGGTAGCGGGCCATCTGCCGCATCTCGGCCGGCGTGAACTGGCGCGAGATGCCGCTCATGATGGCGTTGTTGCGGCCGATCACGTTGTTGCCGTCCACCGTGTAGGCCCGCAGGGCCACGAACAGGTAGTCTGCGTGCTGGCCGCCGATCTTGGGGTAGCTCGGGTCGATCGGCTTGCTGAAGTTGACGCCGTGGCAGGATGCGCAGGCGCCGCGCTCGATCAGGGCTGCCACCTCGACCGAGGGCGCGCGCGGCGTTTCCGGAGCGGTGGTGGTGGCGTGCGAAGCGTAGAAGGCGGCCAGGTCGGCCATGTCCTGTTCGCTCAGCGAGCCGGCGATGCCCCGCATGGACGGGTGCTTGCGGTCACCCTTCTTGTACGCATTGAGCGCGGCCACGATGTACTGTGCCGACTGCCCGGAGATCATGGGCACCTTGTGCACTTCCGGGAAGCTGTTCTGGTAGCCGGGAATGCCGTGGCAGCCGATGCACATCTCGGCCTTCTGCATGCCTGCCTCCACGCTGCCCTGGGCATGGGCCGCCACAGCCGCGGCGGAGAGCGTCGCAACGGCGACAACGGTACGGACGATCGTGGACAACGTGTGGTTCATTTTGCAAGCACAATGAAGAGGTCGATTGATAAAAATCAACGGGCGATTATATAGACTCGGTTATCAACGCCGACTTATTGAATACCCTAGCCCCCGGTCCCGCGCCGCCCCCCGCCAGAGAGACGCATGAAATTCCAAGGCTCCCAGAACTACGTCGCCACCCAGGACCTGATGCTGGCCGTCAACGCCGCCATCACCCTCAAGCGCCCGCTGCTGGTCAAGGGGGAACCCGGCACCGGCAAGACCATGCTGGCCGAGGAAGTGGCGCAGGCGCTGGACATGCCGCTGCTGCAGTGGCACATCAAGAGCACCACCAAGGCGCAGCAGGGCCTGTACGAATACGACGCGGTCAGCCGCCTGCGCGACAGCCAGCTCAACACCACCGACAGTGCCGAGCGGGTCAAGGACATCCGCAACTACATCGTGCAGGGCGTGCTCTGGCAGGCCTTCACCTCCGACCGGCCGGTCGCGCTGCTGATCGACGAAATCGACAAGGCGGACATCGAGTTCCCCAACGACCTGCTGCGTGAACTCGACCGCATGGAGTTCTACTGCTACGAGACGCGCGAGCTCATCCGGGCCAGGCACCGCCCGCTGGTGTTCATCACCTCGAACAACGAGAAGGAACTGCCCGACGCCTTCCTGCGCCGCTGCTTCTTCCACTACATCCGGTTCCCGGATGCGGACACGATGAAGCAGATCGTGAACGTGCACTTCCCGGGCCTCAAGGACGAGCTGCTGACCGTGGCGATGAAGACCTTCTACGACGTGCGCAACCTGCCCGGCCTGAAGAAGAAACCGTCGACCTCCGAGCTGATCGACTGGCTCAAGCTGCTGATGGCCGAGGACATCCCGCTGGAGGCCCTGCAGAGCGCCGACAACAAGGTGTCGATCCCGCCGCTGGTGGGCGCGCTGCTCAAGAACGAGCAGGACACCACCTTGTTCGAGAAGCTGGTGTTCATGAACCAGAGGAACCGTTGATGAGCGCTGCGGTGGCCATGACACCGCTGCCATCGCCCCTGCCCTGGGTGAGTCTGGCTGGCGGGCATGGCAGCCTGGTTCCCCTGGCGCCATCCCACCACGACGACCTGTGTGAGGCAACCCGGGACGGCGAACTCTGGCGGCTGTGGTACACCGCCGTCCCGTCCCCGGAGGGCATGCGCGCCGAGATCGACCGCCGGCTGGACCTGCACGCCCGCGGCAGCATGCTGCCGTTCGCGATCCTGGACTCCGTGGGCAAGGCCGTCGGCATGACGACCTACATGAACATCGATGCGGCCAATCGCCGTCTGGAGATCGGTTCGACCTGGTACCGCCGGTCGGTCCAGCGGACGGCGCTGAACACCGAGTGCAAGCTGTCCCTGCTGACGCACGCCTTCGAGTCACTGGACTGCATTGCGGTGGAGTTCCGCACCCACTTCATGAACCGGCAGAGCCGCCGGGGCATCGAGCGCCTGGGCGCCCGGCTGGACGGCATCCTGCGCAGTCACCAGATCGTCCGCCACCCGCAGGCCGAAGGCTCCCTGCGGGACACCTGCGTCTACAGCATCGTGGCGCACGAGTGGCCGGTGGTGAAGGCGCATCTGCGGCATCAACTGGCCAGGCCACGGACCCACTGACCGGGAGGCACGCCCATGCTGATCGACTTCTTCTACACCCTGCGCGCGGCCAAGCTGCCGGT
>SBFS01000211.1 GCA_006227825.1 Burkholderiales bacterium
TCGAGAACGAGCTGCGCTGGCAGGCCCTGGTGCCCGAGCACGGCAGCACCTGGGGAATATGAAGCCCCCCTGCGCCGCTTCGCGTCTTCCCCCCTCAGGGGGGACCACACCTGCGGCCTGGCAGAGCCAGTTCCGAGGTGTGTGCTGGACCTGCTGCTATGCATCCCCACTTCTACACGAGTCTTCCCGGGTGGTCCGTCCATGTTTCTCCAACGCATCGCTTTTGGCGCCTCTGCCCTGGTCTTCAGCCTGCCGGCCCTGGCCCAGTCCGACCCCGAATTCGCGCGCTGCCTGAGCCAGCTGCGCGGCCCGGCCCTGCAGGCCGGCGTGCGCGCCGAGACCTTCGACCGCCACACCCGCGACCTCGTGCCCGACATGAGCGTGATCGAACGGCTGAACTTCCAGCCCGAGTTCCGCCTGCCCATCTGGGATTACCTGGCCGGTCTGGTCGACCAGGAGCGCGTCGATGAAGGCCGGGCGCAGCTGCAACGGCATGCCCAGGTGCTGCAGAAGGTGCAGGAGCGCTACGGTGTGGACCCGGCCACGGTGGTGGCCGTCTGGGGGGTCGAGAGCAATTTCGGGCAGAGCTTCGGCCGCTATCCGCTGGTGCAGGCGCTGGGCACCCTGTCCTGCCACGGGCGGCGACAGGGCTTCTTCCGCGGCGAGTTCTACGCCACGCTGCGCATTCTCCAGGCCGGCCACATCGCCCCCGAGCGGCTGACCGGTTCCTGGGCGGGCGCCTTCGGCCACACCCAGTTCATGCCCAGCACCTTCGAACGCCTGGCCGAGGACTTCGACGGCGACGGCAAGGCCGACCTGATGGACAGCGTGCCGGACGCCCTGGCCTCGACCGCCCACTTCCTGCAGAAAGCCGGCTGGCAGGCCGGCCAGTCCTGGGGCTTCGAGGTGCGCCTGCCGCAGGGCATGGGCATCGCCGGCGAGGGTCGGCGGACCCGCCGTCCCATGAGCGAGTGGAGCGCACGCGGTCTGCGTCTGGTCGACGGATCCCCCCTGCCTGCCAGCGGGAACGCGGGGCTGCTCGCACCCGCAGGCCCCGACGGACCGGCCTTCCTGGTGCTGCGCAATTTCGACGCGCTGTTCAGCTACAACGCGGCCGAAAGCTACGGACTGGCGATCGCCCACCTGAGCGACCGGCTGCGCGGCGGCGGTCCCTTCGTCACGCCCTGGCCGACCGACGACCCGGGGCTTTCGCGCGCCGAGCGCCGGGAGCTGCAGGGTCTGCTGATCCTGCGCGGCCATGACATCGGCCCGGTCGACGGCATGCTGGGCGAACGCAGCCGGGCCGCCATCCGCATCGAACAGGAACGCCTGGGCCAGGAGGTCGACGGCCGGGGCGGGCAGAAGATCCTGCGTGCGCTGCGGGGCGGCTGAGGCCTGCCTCAGACCCAGCCGAACTGTGCCCGCACGTCGCGCGCGGTGACGTTCACCGGCTGGGTGGGCGCCAGCACATGCTGGCGCAGGTTGGGTGCGCGCACGCCCCCGCTGTCCTGCCCCAGCACGGCCACGCCCTTGATGCGCCACCCGTGTTCGCGCAGCGCTGTCACGTAGGCCTGCGCATCCGGGTAGTCCATCAGGTCGGTGTGCAGGGCCGTGGGCGTCAGGCAGAACAGCACCGCCTCGCAGCGCGAGCGCGCCACCTCCTGCACGAACTCCTCCACCGTGGTGTGCGTGGCCTGCAGCGCGCCGACCCGGGCATAGAAGCGCACCGGACGCCGGCCCGACTGCAGCTGGATCTCGCGCACGCTGCGGTTGAAGCACCCGCTGAGGCTGCGCAGCACCGAGGCCTTGCGTGTGTTGGCGTTGCCGATAAGGATGTAGGCGTCCATGAAAAGGTCACATCGGGAGATGCAGCCCCATTGTGCCAGCAGCCACCGGGCTCACCAGAGCGGGGCCAGCCGCCCCCCATCGAGGTGCCAGGCATGGTCGGCCATGGCACGGGCCTCGGCCTCGTCGTGGGTCACCAGCAGCGCGCACATGCCGGCCTCGGCGATGCGGTGGCGGAACTCCTCGCGCAGCTGCTGGCGCAGGCCGGCGTCCAGCGCCGAAAAGGGCTCGTCGAGCAACAGGGCAACCGGGCGGGTGATCAGGGCACGCGCCAGCGCCACCCGCTGCTGCTCGCCGCCGGACAGGTTCCAGACCCGCGCACGGGCGTGGCCTGCCAGGCCAAAGCGTTCGAGCAGGGCGCGTGCCTGATCCCGGGCCAGGGCACGCCGCATGCCCTGCTCGACCAGGCCGAAGGCCACGTTGTCCTGCACGTCCAGGTGAGGAAACAGTGCAAAGTCCTGGAACATCAGGGCAAAGCCGCGGCGCTCGGGCGGCAGGCCCGAGATGTCCCTGCCGCCGAACAGGACCTGCCCTTTCTCGGCCGTCTCAAGCCCGGCAACGATCTTCAGCAAGGTGCTCTTGCCGCTGCCGGAGGGTCCCAGCAGGGCCACGGTCTCGCCGGCAGCCACCCGCAGGTGGACACCGGCCAGCAAGGGCCGGCCGTCCCATTGTTTGTGGATGTCTCGCAGCTCAAGCATGGCGTCGGTCCGGTGGACGTCGATCGGGCCCCTCGATCAGCAGGAAGGCCAGCAGGGCCAGGGCCATCAGCAGGCAGGCCAGCACCATCGCGGCATCGAGATTGGCTTCGCCCGGCCGGCCCAGTCGCTGGTAGATCAGGGTGGTCAGTGTGGTCCATTCGGGTCGCGAGAGGAACAGCGTGACCGCGAATTCCCCGATGGCCGTCGCCGCCGCAAACGCCATGCCGCGGCGCAGGGCGGGCGCGACCAGCGGCAGGGTCACCCGCCAGAGCACGCGTGCGGGCCGCGCGCCCAGCGTGGCCGCTGCCTGCGCATAGCTGTGCGGCAGGCGGTCCAGCGCAGCGGCCATCGCCTGGGCCACGAAGGGATAGGCCAGCAGCGCATAGGCCGCCAGCAGCAGGCCCAGGCTCGCGGTCCAGCCCGGGTACAGCAGCAGCAGGCCGAACGCGACCGTGACCGGCGAGACGATGAAGGGCAGATAGGCCGCCGCGCGCCACAGGAGCGCGGCGGCATGCGACCCGGAAAGCCCGCGCCGGGTCGCCTGCCGGTCCAGCGCGTGCACGCCCAGAGCATGCGCCAGACCCAGCGCCGTGGCCAGCAGCAAGGCCAGTGCGGTGAAGCGCAGCGTGTTGCCCAGCGCCTGCAGCGCCTCGGCCTCCAGCAGCACGGCACCCGCGCCACCGGTCAGCGCCAGCGCGGCCCGTCCCGCGATCGCCAGCAGCGGCGCCACGCAGACCAGCAGCAGCACCCCCAGGCAGGCCCCCACGGCCAGCCATTGAAGGCCTCCGGCGGGCCGCCGGCGCTGCACCGGCTTCGGACGCACCGGTGCAGCCAGCCGGCGCTGCAGCGCGGCGTAGGCCAGGGCCACCAACGCCGTCAGCAGCAGGGACCAGACCGCCAGCACGCTGGCCTGCCCCAGCGCCAGTTCGTGCGCCACCAGGGTGTAGAGCTCGACCTCGACCGTCGCGTACCGCTGGCCACCGAGGATCAGCGCCAGGCCGAAGCCGGAAAAGCAGTACAGGAACACCAGGCACATGGACGCCGCCAGCCAGGGGACGATCGCCGGCCATTCGATGCGCCAGAAGGCGCGCCAGGGCGAGGCCCCCAGACTGCGTGCGGCCGCCAGCTGGGCGGCACTGACCTGCTCCAGCGCCTCGACGCCGGCACGCACCACCAGGCAGAGGTTGAAGAACAGGTTGCCGTACAGCAGCAGCCAGGGCGTGTTGCCCAGGTCGATGCCGGCCCGCAGCAAGGGCTCGCCGAGCCAGCCACGCGGCCCCCACAGGGCCAGCACCCCCAGCGCCGCCACCAGGGTCGGCACCACGAAGGGCAGCATCAGCAGGCGCAGCGTGAGCGCGCGCCCGGTGAACTCCAGCCGCGCCAGCACCCAGGCCAGCGGCAGGCCCAGCAGCAGGGCCAGCACCGAAGTCACCGCCGCCTGCGTCAGCGACCAGCCCAGCCGCCAGCGCAGATGGGCGTCCTGCCAGGGCAGCCACCACGAGGCCGGCTCACCGGTCAGCACAGGGTCGCCCGCCAGTCCCAGCCCTTCGGCCAGCAGGCGCAGCACCGGCGCCACCAGCACGACCGCCAGGAACACCAGGGGCACGCCGGCCAGCAGCCAGCGCCCGGCGGGGGTTGCCATCACGGGCGTGCCTACTTCAACACCACCCGGGTCCAGCGCTGCTGCCAGCGGGCTGCCCGGGCCAGCTGTTCGGGCGTCAGGCTCTCGAACCCTGCAGGCTCGGTGGCGTGCCGCATCACCGGATCGCGCGCGACGCCCGGCTCGACCGGATACATCCACATGCTGGTCTGCAGCGCCTGCTGGACCTCGTCCGAGCGCATGAACTCGATGAAGCGGCCGGCGGCCTCGCGCGCGGCCGGGTTGCCGCCTCGCACCAGACCCACACCCTCGACCTGGCGGTAGACCCCCCCCTTGAGAAACAGGTTGGCCGTCGGCGGCTCGCTGATCTTCTTCTCGCTGTAGAACACCTCGGCTGCGGGGCTGGTCGCGTAGCTCACCACGATGGGCCGGGTGCCGCCGTTGCGGCTGAACTCGGTGTAGTAGGCCTCGGACCAGCCCTTGACCACCTTGACGCCGTTGGCCCGCATGCGTGCCCACCAGTCGAAGGCGGCCTCCTCTCCCAGACCGGCAATGGTCGCCAGCATGAAAGCCTGACCGGGGCTGGACGTGGCCGGGTTCTGCACCACCAGCAGGTTCCGGTAGGCCGGCAGGGTCAGGTCCTGCAGGCTCTGCGGCAGGGCCAGCCCTTTCTGCTCGAACCAGGACTTGTCGATGTTCAGCGTGACGTAGCCGTAGTCCACCGGCACCAGGGGGCCTGGCAGGTCCGCCAGCGCCGGGCGCCGGGCCGCCGGGCCGTCATGGCTGTCCAGCACGCCGGCCGCCAGCGCACGGGGCAGCAGGGTGTTGTCGATGCCGTAAACCACATCGGCCACAGGCCGGGCCCGCGTCAGGATGAGCCTGTTGAGCATTTCCCCGGCATCGCCACCCTTGACGATCTGCAGACTGACGCCGGCTTCCTGCTCGAAGCGTGCAAGCAGTTCCTTGGGCAGATCGAAGGAGCCGTGCGTCATGACACGCAACGGAACCTGCGCCCGGGCGGCAGGACTGGCGGCCAGGGCAGCGAACCCCAGGCCGAGGAGGGAGACCGAGAACCGACGTCTTTGCATGATGGACCTTGCGCCAGCGGGTTCGGCTGGCGGTGGTGGGCAAAGACGGGACGGAAAGACAGGCTGTCCGCAACCGCTCACGCTCCCTACGCTGGCACGACCCAGATCAGGTGAGAGGGGTGTTTCTCAGCCAGGCCGCCACATGCGGCCCGGCACCCCCGGTGAAGCAGCCTATTGTAGGACCGCGGGCCAGACCGCGCGGCCAAAGGGGCCGTCCAGACGCACGAAGGCCCGCCGAAGCGGGCCCTGGTGCAGCCGGCTGGCCGGCAGCGGTCAGCCGCCCTTCTTGGAGCGCTTGCCCGGGTTCTTCTTGCTGCGGGTGGCGACGCCGCGCTCCAGGCTCACGCGCTGGCCGCGGCCCGGCGAGGGCAGCGAGACGCCCGGGGCGGGGGTGGGACGCGGGGTGCGCTTGCGATCGGCTTCGGTGACGATTTTGTTGCCCATGACGGAATCCTGAAGAGAGTTGGCAAAACCTCTATTAGGCCACAACCGGCCTGCTCCCGCGCGCAGCAGCAAGCCCGTGCCGCCGCAGCCCTGTTCAGGGCCATGCCCGCGTCCGGTCACCCGGGCCGGCGCTGGCATATATGCTTTGCGTCCATGTGGCGCTTGTTCGGCACCTTTTCCTGGCAGGAGCTGCGCCACCACCCCTGGCGCAGCGCCTCGGCCGTGGTCGCGGTGATGCTGGGCGTGGCGCTCGCGTTTGGCGTGCACCTGATCAATGCGTCGGCCCTGGCCGAGTTCGCCAGCGCCGTGGCCTCGGTCAATGGCCAGCCCGACCTGCGCCTGCGTGCCCGCCAGGGCACGCTCGATGACCGGCTGCTCGACCGGGTGATGCTCTCACCGGCCGTCTCGGCTGCCAGCCCGGTGCTTGAACTGTCCGTCCCGGTTTCTGCGCGCGGCGACGACACCCGGCCCCAGACCCTGCGTCTGATCGGCGTCGACGCGCTGTCGGTCGCGGCGGTGTCACCGGCGCTGCTGCCGCGCCGCGGTGAGGACACGGGCGAGCCGGACAGGCGTTCACGACTGGACCTCTTCGCACCCGACGCGGTTTTCCTCAATGCCGGCGCACGCCAGCTTCTGGGCATCGAACCGGGCACCGACGCCCGCCTGTGGCTGTGGCGCGATGCCGAGCGCCTGCCGGTGCGGGTGGCCGGCACGGTGGCCGCCGGTGGCGAGCCGCTGGCCGTCATGGACGTGGCCGCCCTGCAGGACCTGATGGAGCGCCCGGGCGAGCTCAGCCGCATCGACCTGCGGCTGATGCCCGGCCGGCAGCCCGGCCGCCTGCCGGCGCAGCTGGGCCTGCCGGCGCATGTGCTGGCCGAAGTCCCCGAGCAGACCACCGAGCGGGCGAGCAACCTCTCGCGCGCCTACCGCATCAACCTCACCGTGCTGGCGCTGGTCGCGCTGTTCACCGGCGCCTTCCTCGTGTTCTCGGTGCTGTCCCTGTCGGTGGCACGGCGACAGCAGCAGTTCGCCCTGCTCGGCGTGCTGGGCCTGTCGGCACGCGAGCGGCTGCGCCTGGTGCTGGCCGAATCGGCACTGCTCGGGCTGATGGGCAGCCTGGCCGGCATCGCCCTGGGCACGGCACTGGCGGCGCTGGCGCTGGACCGGCTGGGCGGCGATCTGGGCGGTGGCTACTTCAGCGGCGCGGCGCCCCCCCTGCAGTGGAGCCTGACCGCCGCCCTGGTCTATGGCGGCCTGGGTCTGGTCGCCGCCCTGGCCGGTGGCTGGTGGCCGGCGCAGGCCACGGCCCGCATGGCGCCGGCGCTGGCCCTCAAGGGCCTGGGCCTGACCGGGCAGACGACGCCGCGTCACCACCGCGGCGCACTGGCCCTGATCGTCCTGGCGGCGCTGCTGGCCTGGGCACCACCGGTGGCCGGCGTCCCGGTCGCGGCCTACGTGTCGGTCGGCCTGCTGCTGGTGGGCGGCATCGCCGCCCTGCCACTGGCGGTGGGGGCCCTGCTCGACCGGCTGGCGCCCCGTGTGGCCCGCCATGCCCTGCCCCTGCTGGCGGTGGAGCGCTCGCGCCGCCTGCGCGAGACCGCCGCGGTCGCCACCAGCGGGGTGGTGGCCAGCCTGGCCCTGTCGGTGGCCCTCACCGTCATGGTCGCCAGCTTCCGCGACTCGGTCACCCGCTGGCTGGACGCGGTGCTGCCGGCCCAGCTCTACGTGCGCAGTGCGGGCGGTGCGGTGGCCGACAGCCGCCACCTGCCACCGGACTTCATCCGGGCGGTCCAGGCGCTGCCCGGTGTGGATCGTGTCGACGCGCTGCGTGCCACGCCGGTGCAGTTCGACCCCGCGCGACCGCCTGTCACCCTGCTGGCCAGGCCGCTGCACGACATGGGCGAGCGGGCACAGGTGCTGCCGCTGGTGGGCGACCTGCGCCCGGCGGGCCCGGATGCCGACCCCGAGGTGGTGGAGGTGTATGTCAGCGAGGCGATGGTCGATCTCTACGGTGCGCGTCCCGGGCAGCCGCTGCCGGTGCTCGGCGGCCTGTTCCCGGGCTTCGAGACGGCCCGTTTCCACGTGGCCGGCGTGTGGCGCGACTACGGCCGGCAGCACGGCAGCATCGCCATGGACCGGTCCGACTTCGTGCGCCTGACCGGCGACGCCCGTGTCAACGACCTGGCGCTGCACCTGGACGCCGGTGCAACCGAAGGCTCGGTGCGCGAGGACATCGAGCGCATCGCCGACCGGCAAGGCCTGCAGGGGCTGGTCGAGTTTGCCTCTGCCGGCCAGATCCGGGCCACCTCCCTGCGCATCTTCGACCGCAGTTTCGCGGTCACGGTCTGGCTGCAGGGCGTGGCCATCGGCATCGGCCTGTTCGGCGTGGCCGCCAGCTTCAGTGCCCAGGTGCTGGCCCGCCGGCGCGAGTTCGGCCTGCTGGCCCACCTCGGACTGACCCGGCGCCAGATCCTGGGCGTGGTGGCGCTGGAGGGCCTGGCCTGGACCGCGCTGGGCGCCCTGGCCGGCCTGGCCCTGGGTCTGGCCGTCAGTCTCGTGCTCGTGCATGTGGTCAATCCGCAGAGCTTTCACTGGACCATGGACCTGGTGCTGCCCTGGCTGCGCCTGCTGGCCCTGTGCGCCGGCGTCATCGTCGCCGGCACCGTGACCGCCTGGCTGGCCGGCCAGGCCGCCGCCAGCCGCGATGCGGTGCGGGCCGTCAAGGAGGACTGGTGATGACCCTGCCCCTGATGTCCCGCCGCCACTGCATGCTGGCCCTGGCCTGCGCTGCGCTGCTTCAGGCACCGGGCCGGGCCTACGCGTCCGGCCGCGTGCTGCAGCCCCGGCCCCTGGTGTTTCCCCGCGACCACGGCAGCCACAACGAGACCCGCACCGAATGGTGGTACCTGACCGGCCACGGCCGCACGCGAGAGGGCCGCGAGCTGGGCTTTCAGGTCACCTTCTTCCGCAGCCGGGTCGACACGGCCCGGGACATCCGCAGCCGGCTGGCGGCCCGGCAGCTCCTGTTCGCCCATGCAGCCATCACCGACGTGCGCAGCGGCCGCCTCTGGCATGACCAGCGCATCGCGCGCTGGAATGGCGAGCCGCCCGGCGATCCTGCGCCCGCCGTCTTCGCCAGCGAGCGAGACACCCACGTTGTGCTGCGCGACTGGTGGATGCGGCGCGACAGAGGCGACCGCTACCTCACGGACATCGCGGGTGACGAGATCGGCATCAGCCTGCTGGCGCAACCTCGCCAGGCCCTGCTGTTGCAGGGCGAAAACGGCTTCTCGCGCAAGGGGCCGGACCCCGAGCAGGCCAGCTTCTATGTCACCCACCCGCAGTTGCAGGTCACCGGAGAGCTTCGGCTGGGGCGCGAGACGCTGTCCATCGAGGGCAGCGCCTGGCTGGACCACGAGTGGAGCGAAGCCATCATGCACCCCGAGGCCGAAGGCTGGGACTGGATCGGGATGAACCTGTTCAACGGCGACAGCCTGACCGCCTTCCAGTTGCGCAGGCGCGACGGCAGCGCGCTCTGGACCGGGGGCAGCTTCCGTCCGGCCCTGCAGGGTGGCGACCCGCTGGGAGGGCTGCGCTTCGGCCCGCAGCAGGTGCGCATGCAGGGCGGCCGCCGCTGGACCAGCCCGGTCACGCGCGCCACCTACCCGGTGGAATGGGACATCGACACGCCGGCCGGCCGCTTCGCGGTGCGTCCATTGCTGGACGCACAGGAACTGGACAGCCGCCAGAGCACGGGCACCGTCTACTGGGAAGGCCTGTCGGACCTGCTGGACGCCCGGGGTCAGCCGGTGGGACGCGGCTACCTGGAGATGACCGGCTACGCCAGCCGCCTGGTGATCTGAGGCCTCAGCGGGCCTCCTGCAGCCGCACGCGCTGCCCGTCGGTCACCAGGCTGCCCGGGTAGAGCACCACCGTCTCGCCCGCCGACAGCCCCTCGTCCACCCAGGCCTGTGCGGCATGGCGGTCACGGACCCGGACCGGCCGCGCGCGCGCCCGATCTTCCTCGACCACGAACACCCGCCAGCCGGTGCCCTCGCGCACCAGCGCCGCCGCCGGCACCAGCAGCACCCCCTCCTGGGCCGACAGGGCGATGCGCGCCTCGACCCGGAAGCCATCGCCGAGGCCAGCCTGCGGGGCCTGCTCCAGCTCGACGATGACATTGACCCGCTGCTCCTCGATGCCCAGCGCAGACACCTTGGTGAAGGCCACCGGTTCGACCCGCTGCACGCGACCGGTCAGTGCCGGTGCTGCGGCGCCCACCGACAGCCGCACCGCAGCCCCCGCAGCGATCTCGCCCACCTCGGTCGACAGCACATCCACCACCGCCTCCAGCGCGGCCGTGTCGCCGACATCGAGCAAGGGCTGCCCTGCCGCCACCGGACCTGCGCTGTCCTGGTGCAACTTCAGCACAAGGCCGTCAACCGGGCTGCGCAGAGGCAGGCCGCTGCTGCGGCCCGGGCCCTGGGCCGGCTCGACCGCCGCCAGCGCCGCACGCGCCTCGGCCAGGCCGAATTCGGCTGACCTGCGCTGGGCCTGCGCGGCACGCACGGCCTGGTCGGCCACCACCAGCGCCTGCTCGGCCTGCTCCCTGGCTGCTGCAGACGTGAAGCCCGCATCGGCCAGCCGGCGCGCCCGCCCGGCATCGCTGCGCGCCTGGGACAACGCGGCTTCGGCGCGCGCCTCCTGGGCCAGCGCTGCCTGCCGCGCCGCATCGGCACTGCCGACCCGCTGCACCAGCACCTGCCGGGTGCGCTCGTCGATGAGCTGTGGCGCCACCGGCACCAGCTCGGCCACCACCTGACCCTGCCGGACCGCATCACCCACCCTCAGGGTCGGCCGCAGCAACTCCCCCGGCACCGGTGCGTGCAGCACATAGCGGTCGCGCAGGCGAAGTCGCCCATCCTCTTCCAGCACCTGCTCGAAGCGCCCGGTCTCCACCTGCGCCACCTCGACCACCAGCGGTCGCGGCCGGTAGGCGGCCCACAGCACCGCCGCCACCCCCAGGACCAGCACCAGCGGCCACAGCCAGCCACGCCACATGCCCGTTTTTCGTCTGTCGTTCATTCGCGCACCTTCAACACCGCCACCAGATCCAGCCTGTCCACCTGCCTCCGCACCAGCAAGGCGCTGACCACGCCAGCCGCCAGCACGATCAGGGCCGCCGACGCGTAGGTGGCCGGTTCGATGATCACCGGAAAATCGATCGCGTCGGAGGACATCAGCGACATCAGCAGCTCGGCCAGCCCCCACCCCGCCAGGGCGCCCAGCGGCAGGGCCAGCAGCAGTTCGGCGCCGAGCTCGGCCAGCAACAGCACCGACACCTCGGCCCGCGTCATGCCCAGCACGCGCAGGCTGGCCAGTTCCCAGGCGCGCTCGGACAGCGAGATGCGCGCCGCGTTGTAGATGATGCCCACCGCCATCGCCACCGCGAACAGCGTCAGGACACCGCTGAAGATGCCCATGGTCCGTGCCGTGTTCTCGCGGAAGTTGGACAGGGTGCTGGCCTTGTCGAACACCGAGTTGATCGTGGGGGCAGCCTTGACCGCCTGCCAGAAGGCGTCCAGAGCCAGCGGATCGACCTGCAAGGCGGCATCGGCAACCCCCTGCCCGTCACCGGCCAGCCGGTTCATGACGTCCAGATCCATGTACAGCTGCTTGCCGAACATGGCATGCGCCACATCCACCACCTCCAGCTCGACCCGACGCCGGTTCCAGAGCCGGAATTCCAGCTCGACGCGGCCGCCGATCCCGACCTGCAGCTCCTGCGCCAGCAGGGCCGAGAGCACCACGCCATGCGGCGGCATGGACAAAGGCCCGCGAGTCTCGTCGACCAGCCTCATCAGACGCGCCTGGCTGCGCAGACCCATGAGCACCGTGTCCTCGCTGCGGCCACCCGCCCTCACCCTCACCGGCTCGAAGCGGTACACCTCGGCATCGGTCACCCCCGGCAGGCGGCGCAGCTCGCGCACCACCTCCACCGGCACGGGACGATGGAAGTTGACCAGCACGTCACCCTGCTGCACCCGCCGGAACTGGGTGTCGATGATGTGGTTGATCGCATCCTGCCAGAACGCGCCCGAGATCTGCAGCGCCACGGCCAGCGCGATGCCGGTGACGGTGAACAGGGCGCGCAGCGGCCGGCGCTCCAGGTTGCGGATCACCATCAGGGCGCCAGCCGAGACGTGCCGGCCCAGGCCCATGCGCTCGAGCAGCGTGGCGCGGTAGGCCGGCGGGGCCGGCGGCTGCATGGCCTGCGCCGGGCTCAGGCTGACCACGGCCCGTATGGCGGCCCAGGTGCCGGCCGCCGCCGCGGCGGCGGCGATCAGCACCGAGAGCAGCACCAGCGCCGGGCTGGTGACATAGGCCAGACGGTTGAACCGGAACACCTCGTCGTACAGGCCCAGCATGCCCCGGCCGATGAGCACGCTCAGGCCCAGGCCGGCGACCACGCCGAGGCCGGCGATCACCAGCGCCAGCTGGATGTAGTGCCATGCGATGGCACCGTCGCCGTATCCCAGGGCCTTGAGCGCCGCGATCTGGCCGCGCTGCGTCGCCACCTGCCGGCTGAGCACCACGTTGAGGATGAACATGGCCACGGCCAGGAAGATGGCCGGCAGCACCGTGCCCATCACCTTGAGCTGGGACAACTCGTCCTCGACGATCTTGGCCGAGAGCTGCCGGTCACGACCGACCGCCCCGATCGCCCCGTAGCGCTCCAGCAGACGGTCGACCTGCGGCAGGATGCGCGCGGGCGCCACCCCCGGCTCCAGGCCCAGCGCCACCTGGTTGAAGGCCCCCTCCATGTCGAAGATCTGCGCCATGCGGCCGGCGTCGATCCACCAGATGCCGAAGGACATGTCGTCCGGAGCGCCACCCTGCGACGCGAACACATACTCCGGGGATGCCGCGGTGCCCACCAGGAGCACCCGCTCGCGCCGCCCGTTGAGGATGGCGTGAACCGTGTCCCCCGGCTCCAGGCCCCGGGCAACCGCGAAGCGGTCATTGACGAGCGCCTCCAGCGCGGCACCCGCTTCGGGCCAGCGCCCGCGCTTGAGGGTCAGCCGGTTCATGCCCTGACGGTCCGCCTGCACGGCCGCCAGGTCCAGACCGACGAAGCGGCCGGTGACCGGCGGGCCCACCCCGGCCAGGTCGATCTGCGCATCGAACACCACCTCGGTCTTGACCTCTCCCACGCCCTCGATGGCCGCCAGGCGCGCCTGCAGGGTGGCCGGCGCGCGCTTGACGTTGGCAAACACGTCGGCCAGCCGGTTCTCGCGGTAGAAGCTGTCACGCGCCTGCAGCAGCGACGCATGGACGGCGAACATGCCCACAAAGCCCGCCACGCCGATGGCGACCACCACCGCAATCGTCACCACCTGCGCACGCAGTCGCCTGAGGTCGCGCAGCAGCTTGATGTGCAGGGCTTTCAAGGCCGCCTCACCACTTCAGTCCGGCCGCCGCCACCTTGTGGGCATTGGCATGCGACTCGACGATGCGGCCATCGGCCAGGCGAAGCACCCGGTCGGCCATGTCCGCGATCGGCGCGTTGTGGGTGATCACCACCGTGGTGGTGCCCAGCTCGCGGTTGACCTGCTCGATGGCCTGCAGCACCATCACCCCGGTCGCGCAGTCCAGCGCCCCGGTCGGTTCGTCGCACAGCAGCACCGCGGGCCGCTTGGCGATCGCGCGCGCGATCGCCACCCGCTGCTGCTCGCCACCGGAGAGCTGCGAGACGAAGTGGTCGGTGCGCGCCGCCAGGCCGACCAGGGCCAGTGCGTCTTGCGGACGCATCGGCTCCTGGGCCAGCTCGGTCACCAGGGCCACGTTCTCCCGTGCGGTCAGGCTGGGAATGAGGTTGTAGAACTGGAACACGAAACCCACATGCTCGCGCCGGTAGCGGGTCAGCTCGGCGTCGTCTGCGCCGATCAGCTCGTGGACCTGACCGTCGTGCATCCAGCAGGCACTGCCCGCCGTGGCCGTGTCCAGACCGCCCAGGATGTTCAGCAGGGTCGACTTGCCGCTGCCGGAGGCACCAAGCAGCACCACGAATTCACCCTGCACGATGTCCAGGTCGACGCCACGCAGCGCATGCACCGCCGTCGGGCCCTCGCCGTAGACCTTGGTCAGACCACGGGCGCGAAACACCACCGCCGGGCCACCCTCTCCTGAATCCGGTGCCAGCCTCGTCTCAAGCGTATCCATGGCTGCAGTATGTCAGGCCCGGACCACCGCCGGCATGACCTCGGTCAAACCATCCACCAGGCGGCCGCGGCCCGCCTGACCAGCCCAGGGGGGCGCGGACAGCAGCCGCCCGATCTGCGGCACACTCGACCCATGAGCCCTGCCCCCGCCACCGACCGCCCCGCCTCCCGCTCCCCGACCTCCCTGCGCGGTCTCTTGCCCTTCCTGCGCCCGTACCGCCTGCAGATCGCGCTGGCCGTGCTGTTCCTCGTGCTGGCCGCCGCCGCGACCCTGCTGTTCCCCGTGGCCTTGCGCCACCTGATCGATGCCGGGCTCGTCGGGCGCGACCCCGGCGCCCAGGCCATGAACCTGCGCGGCCACTTCCTGGCCCTGTTCGCCGTGGCCGTGGCCCTGGGCGTGTTCTCCGCCGCCCGCTTCTATGTCGTGAGCTGGCTGGGCGAGCGGGTCTCGGCCGACCTGCGCAACGCGGTCTACAGCCACGTGCTGCGCCAGAGCCCGCAGTTCTTCGAGACCACCAGGACCGGTGAAGTCCTCTCGCGCCTGACCACCGACACCACCCTGGTGCAGACGGTGGTCGGCTCGTCCCTGTCCATGGGCCTGCGCAACGCGGTCATGGGGCTGGGCGCGCTGGGCATGCTGGTCTGGTCGCATCCCTATGTCATGCTCCAGGTGCTGCTGGTCGTGGGTCTGGTGATCCTGCCGGCCATGTGGTTCGGCCGCCGCGTGCGCCGCCTCTCGCGCGCCAGCCAGGACCGGGTGGCCGACTCCAGCGCCATCGCCGCCGAGGTGCTCAACGCCATCGCGGTGGTGCAGAGCCACGCCGCCGAAGAGCGGGAGTCGGACCGCTTCGACCGCTCGACCGAAAGCGCCTTCCTGACCGCCGTCCGGCGCAGCCGCGCCCGCGCCGCCCTGGTGGCCTTCATCATCATCGCCAACGCCGCCATCATCCTCTGGGGCCTGTACCAGGGCACCCAGGCGGTGATGGCCGGCCAGCTCAGCGCCGGCCAGCTCGGCCAGGCGGTGCTGTACGTGATCATCTTCGCCGGCGCCGTGGCCGTGCTCGGCGAGGTCTACGGCGACCTGCTGCGGGCCGCCGGGGCCAGCGAGCGCCTGGTCGAGTTGCTGGCCAGCCAATCTCCGGTGCAGGAACCGGCTCACCCGCAGGAGCCCGATGCGCCGGCCGGCGGCAGCACCCTGGTGTTCCACAAGCTCGGTTTTCGCTACCCGTCGCGCCCCGAGCAGCCGGCACTGGAGGACTTCAGCCTGTTCGTGCAGCCGGGTCAGACGGTCGCGCTCGTCGGTGCCAGCGGCGCCGGCAAGAGCACCGTCTTCAGCCTGCTGCTGCGCTTCTACGATCCGCAGTCCGGCCGCATCGAACTCGACGGCGTGCCCGTCGACCGCTGGCCGCTGCGCAGCCTGCGCGGGCGCATCGGCATCGTGCCGCAGGACCCGGTCATCTTCTCATCCAGCGCCATGGACAACATCCGCTACGGAAGACCGGACGCCAGCGACGAGGAGGTGCGCGAAGCCGCCCGCGCGGCCCATGCGGATGAATTCATCGGTCGGCTTCCTGAGGGCTACGACACCTTCCTGGGCGAACGCGGCGTGCGCCTGTCCGGCGGCCAGCGCCAGCGCATCGCCATCGCCCGCGCCATGCTCAAGAACCCGCCGCTGCTGCTGCTCGACGAAGCCACCAGCGCACTGGACGCCCAGAGCGAACGCCTGGTTCAGGCAGCCCTGGAGACCGCCATGCGGGACCGCACCACCCTGGTCATCGCACACCGCCTGGCCACCGTGCAACGGGCCGACCACATCGTCGTGCTGGACCATGGCCGCATCGTCGAGCAGGGCACCCACACCAGTCTGGTGGCTGCCGGCGGCACCTACGCCGGGCTCGCGGCGCTGCAGTTCAATCCCTGAGAGCCGCGGGCCATCTATGCATTGAACGCATGATGGCATCGCAAGCCGGCCTTGGACAGGCCGCGCGCCGGCGCCTACAGTCGCGGACGTCGGCCCCTGGAGCGGGCGCGACACCACCCACCAGGAATCTTCACCGATGTCACAAGCACCGCAGCAGCCGCGCGACCCCTCCACCTACAGCCCCGCGGCCCTCACCCGGGCCCTGCCCTCCTACCTCAACCCCGACAACCTCGGCCCCTGGGGCATCTACCTGCAGCAGGTCGACCGTGTGACCCCCTACCTGGGCTCCCTGGGCCGCTGGGTCGACACCCTCAAGCGCCCCAAGCGCACCCTGATCGTCGACGTGCCCATCCATCTCGACGACGGATCGGTGGCCCATTTCGAGGGCTACCGGGTCCAGCACAACACCTCCCGCGGCCCCGGCAAGGGCGGCGTCCGCTTCCACCAGGACGTGACCCTGTCCGAAGTCATGGCCCTGGCGGCCTGGATGTCGATCAAGAACGCCGCTGTCAACGTGCCCTACGGTGGCGCCAAGGGCGGCATCCGGGTCGATCCCCGGCAGCTCACCACGGCAGAGCTGGAGCGGGTCACCCGCCGCTACACCAGCGAGATCGGCCTCGTCATCGGTCCGAGCAAGGACATCCCGGCGCCGGACGTCAACACCAACGAACAGGTCATGGCCTGGATGATGGACACCTACTCGATGAACGAAGGGTCCACCTCCACCGGTGTGGTCACCGGCAAGCCGGTCGACCTGGGCGGCTCGCTCGGCCGGCGCGAGGCCACCGGACGCGGCGTCTTCACCGTCGGCGTCGAGGCGGCCAAGCGCATCGGCATGGACATCCAGGGTGCCCGGGTTGCCGTGCAGGGCTTCGGCAACGTCGGCGGCGTGGCGGGCAAGCTGTTTGCCGAAGCCGGTGCCCGGGTGGTCGCGGTACAGGACCATGGCGGCAGCATCTACCGCGAGGCCGGCCTGGACGTCCCGGCCCTGCTCGTCCACGTGGCACGCACCGGCAGCGTGGCCGGGTTCGCCCAGGCAGAGGTCATCGAACCCGATGCCTTCTGGGAGGTCCCGTGCGACATCCTCATCCCGGCCGCCCTGGAGCAACAGATCACAGAAACCAACGCCAGCCGCATCCGGGCCCGCATGGTCATCGAGGGCGCCAACGGTCCGACCACCCCGCAGGCCGACGACATCCTGCACGATCGCGGTGTGCTGGTGCTGCCGGACGTGATCGCCAACGCCGGCGGCGTGACGGTCAGCTACTTCGAATGGGTGCAGGACTTCTCCAGCTTCTTCTGGACCGAGGAGGAAATCAACGAGCGGCTGGTGCGCATCATGCAGGGCGCCTTCGCAGCGGTCTGGCAGGTGGCCGAGGAACACAAGGTCAGCCTGCGCACCGCCACCTTCATCGTCGCCTGCAAGCGCATCCTGCACGCCCGGGACCTGCGCGGCCTCTACCCCTGAAGCATTCGCGCAGCGGCGCAGTGTGGGGGGCTGCTGGCCTCCCTCACTGCAGCGTCTCCTTGATGGCCGGCAGGGCCGGCAGGGGCATCACCTCGATGCCCTCCTCGATCAGCTCCATCGCGACCTCGGGGGTTGTCCTGCCCCGGATGTTGCGCTGCTCGATCTCGCCATGGTGCATGGCTCGGGCCTGGTCGGCAAAGCGCTCGCCCACGTCCTCGGTCCGGTCCACCAGTTCGCGCAAGGCCCGCAGCCAGCGGGCCTGCAGTTCGGAGCCCGGCGCCGCCCGGCCCAGGACCACCTCGCCGGTGGCGACCGGCGCCGGATCGGGCGAAGCCCCCAGGTTCAGGCGCGGGGCCGCGAGCATCTTGCGCACGCCGGTGTGTCCGCAGACGGGGCAGGCGATCAGCCCGCGCTCGAGCTGCTGCCGGAAGTCGTCCTCGGAGCCGAACCAGCCCTCGAAATCATGACCGTGCTCGCACTGGAGGTTCAGAACCTTCATGGCCTCATTATCGGCCAAGCGGGCGGCCGCTGCTGTCCAGCCAGTCCAGTGCCCATGCGCCGCTTTGCACGTTCTGCAGCCAGAGGGCTCCCACCAGGGTCTTGGAGTCCACGACCTCCCCGCGGCGGCAGGCCTGAAGCAAGCCGGCCGGCGTCTCCAGGAACACGTCCAGGAACTCGCCCTCGTCCAGACGCCGCTCCCCGGCCTCCAGCCCGCGGGCAAACCAGATGTCGATGCTTTCGTCGGAATAGGCCACCGTCGGGGCCAGGCGTCCGGCCAGAGCCCACTGGCGGGCCCGGTAGCCGGTCTCCTCGCGGAACTCGCGCTGGGCACAGTCCAGGCTGTGTTCGCCGGTATCGAGCTTGCCGGCCGGAAACTCGATGAGCACGGCGCCCATCGGGTGACGGTACTGGCGCTCGAGCACCACCCGGCCATCATCGAGCAGGCCGATCACCATGACCGCGCCCGGGTGCCGCACGAACTCGCGGGTGGCCTCGCGTCCCGACGGCAGCCGCACGGTGTCCCGCACGACGTGGAGGAAATGCCCGCGCAGCAGCTCGGCGCGGGCCACCGGCGTCTCGCGCAGGTGCTCGTCGCCGCTCATGCTCAGGCCCGCCGGCGCACCAGGTAACGGTAGACGAAGCCCGGGAAGGCAAACGTCAGGAACAGGGAAGCCGTGACGGCATAAAACTCCCACCCCTGCGGGTAGATCTGGCCGGCGTGCTGCTCCAGGGCCAGGCCGAAACCACCGACCAGCACATACCAGACCAACAGTTCGAGCACGCGGACCAGGAGCGACTTGGCGTCACGGCGCGGACCGACCAGCATCCAGCGGTTGTTGACGAAGGGAAGGTTGGCGGCGACGAAGGCGACGACCAGCACCAGCCAGATGGAATAGGTGGGGTTCATGCTGTCCTATGAGCCGGAAGCCGGTGGCGGGTTCACGACCGCCATTCAGCGCGCGAACATCGATGACACGGCCTGAGCGCACAGCGCCATCAGACCGCCAGGCACGATGCCCAGCACCAGCACCAGCGCACCGTTGACCGAAAGCACGGAGCGCACGTCGACGCCGGCCTCGATGGGCGCGGACTCGACGGGCGCGTCGAAGTACATCACCTTGACCAGGCGCAGGTAGTAGAACGCACCGACCAGCGACATCAGCACGGCGAACACCGCCAGCCCGACATGGAAGGCGTCCGGCGAAGCCAGCAGGGCCTGCAGCACCGCCAGCTTGGCATAGAAGCCCACCAGCGGCGGCACGCCGGCCAGCGAGAACATGCAGATGGCCATCACGCCGGCGTAGAGCGGGCTGCGCTGGTTGAGGCCGGCCAGGTCCCGGATTTCCTCGGACTCGAAGCCCTCGCGGCTGAGCAGCAGGATGACGCCGAAGGTACCCAGCGTGGTCAGCACATAGGTGACCACATAGAACATGGAAGACGCGTAGGCATTGGCCATGTTGCTGCCGTCGCCCTGCACCACGCCGGCCAGCAGGCCCAGCAGCATGAAGCCCATCTGGGCGATGGTCGAGAAGGCCAGCATGCGCTTGAGGTTGGTCTGCGCGATGGCGGCGAGGTTGCCGACCAGGAGCGAGGCCACGGCCAGCACCGCCAGCATCTGCTGCCAGTCGAAGGCCAGCGGCTGCAGGCCCTCGGCCAGCAGGCGGATGACGATCGCGAAGGCCGCCAGCTTGGGCGCACCGCCGATCATCAGCGTAATCACGGTCGGGGCGCCATGGTAGACATCGGGCACCCACATGTGGAAAGGCACCACGCCCAGCTTGAAGGCCAGGCCGGCCACCACGAAGACCAGACCGAGCATCAGCACCTGGGGCGAGCCCTTGAGCGTCTCGGGCCCGCCGGCGATCGCCTGCATGACCTCGGACAGGCCCAGCGAGCCGGTGGCGCCGTAGACCATGGACAGGCCGTACAGCAGGAAGCCGCTGGCCAGGGCGCCCAGCACGAAATACTTCATGGCCGCCTCGGTGGCGCGCAGGTCGTCACGGCGCAGGGCCACCAGGGCGTAGCCGGAAAGCGTCAGCAACTCCAGGCCGAGGTAGATGACCAGGAAGTTGTGGCCCGAGATCATCACGAACATGCCCAGCAGCGAGAACAGCGCCAGGGTGAACAGCTCCCCCCCGCGCAGCATGTCCCGGCTGCCTGCATAGGAACGGCCATAGACCAGGGTTGCCATCATGGCGATGGCGGCAAAGCACTTGAGCCAGTTGCCCATCGGGTCGCTGATGACCATGCCGCTCCAGCCGACAATGGTCTGCCCGGAACTCGCGTACAGCCCCTGCAGCAGGGCGACCGCGGCCAGGGTGGCCAGGGTCAGCACATAGGTGGCACCGCGCAACGGACTCTTGACCGCCAGGTCGAGCAGTGCGATCACGCAGGCCATCACCAGCAACAGGATTTCCGGGTAGGCCGCGACCCAGCTGAGGTTGTCAATCATGTGGAGACTCTCTTGATGTCGGGGTGGCGCAGGCTCAGTTCAGTTTGGACACGGCCACATGGCGCAGCAGCTCGGCCACCGACGGATCCATCACATCGGTGAAGGGCTTCGGATACACCCCCATGAACAGCACGGCGATGGCCAGCACGGCCAGCACGAGGAACTCGCGCGCGTTGATGTCGGCAAGCGCCCGCACGTGATCGTTGCCCGCCGAACCCAGGTAGACGCGCTTGAACATCCACAGCGAATAGGCAGCGCCGAAGATCAGGGCCGAGGCTGCGGCCAGACCGATCCAGAAGTTGGCCTTGACCGCCGCCAGGATCACCATCCATTCGCCGACGAAGCCGGCCGTGCCCGGCAGTCCGCAGTTGGCCATCACGAACAGCAGCGCAAAGGCGGTGAAGTTGGGCATGGTGTTGACCACACCACCGTAGTCGGCAATCTCGCGGGAATGCACACGGTCGTACAGCACGCCGATGGACAGGAACATCGCGGCCGAGACAAACCCGTGGGCGATCATCTGCACGATGGCCCCGGAAACCCCGAGGTCGCTGAAGACGAAGAAGCCCAGCGTCACGAAGCCCATGTGCGCCACCGACGAATAGGCCACCAGCTTCTTCATGTCCTGCTGCACCATCGCCACCAGCCCGACGTAGATCACGGCCACCAGCGAAAGGGCGATCATCAGCCAGGCCCATTCCTGGGAAGCATCGGGTGCGATCGGCAGCGAGAAGCGCAGGAAGCCGTAGGCTCCGAGCTTGAGCATGATGGCCGCCAGCACCGCCGAGCCACCGGTGGGCGCCTCCACGTGCACGTCGGGCAGCCAGGTGTGCACCGGCCACATCGGCACCTTGACGGCAAAGGCGGCGAAAAAGGCAAAGAACAGCAGGGTCTGGGCGGTCGAGCCCAGCGGCAGCCGGTGCCAGGTGGCCAGGTCGAAGCTGTTGCCCGACTGCACATACAGGTAGATCAGGGCCACCAGCATGAGCAGCGAGCCCAGCAACGTGTAGAGGAAGAACTTGAACGCCGCGTAGATCTTGTTCGGTCCGCCCCAGATGCCGATGATCAGGTACATCGGGATCAGCGTGGCCTCGAAGAACACGTAGAACAGCATCGCATCCTGGGCGGCAAAGACTCCGATCATCAGACCCGAGAGGATCAGGAAGGCGCCCATGTACTGGTTCACCCGCTCGGTGATGACCTCCCATCCGGCCACCACCACCACAACGGTGATGAATGCGGTCAGGAGCACCAGCCACAGCGAGATGCCGTCCACCCCCAGGTGGTAGTGCACGTTGAAGGTGTCGATCCAGACAGTCCGCTCGACGAACTGCATCGCGGCGGAGCCGACCTCGAAGCCGGTGTACAGGGGCACGGTCACGGCCAGGCCGGCCAGCGCGCCCACCAGCGCGATCCAGCGGACCATGTTGGCCTGCTCGTCCCTCCCGAAGGCGAGCAGGATGGCGCCGAAGAAGATCGGCGTCCAGATGGCAAGGCTCAGCAAACCCATTTGGTTTTTCCTCTTATTTGGCGAGCCAGACGAAATACGTCATGAACAGCAGGACACCCACGATCATCACCAGTGCGTAGTGGTACAGGTAGCCCGACTGCATCCGCCGCACGACCGCGGCAATGGCACCCACCAGTTTCCAGCTGGCGTTGACGATGCCGCCCTCGATCACGCCCCGGTCCCCTCCCTTCCAGAGACCCAGGCCCAGCATGCGGGCGCCACGGGCCAGCACGTTCTCGTTGAACCAGTCCATGTAGTACTTGTTTTCCAGGATGGTCACGACCGGCGCGAAGGTCCTGGCGATGGCGGCCGGCAAGGCCGGGTTGACCATGTACATGTACCAGGCGGTCAGTGCACCGGCTGCGGCCAGGTACAGCGGCGGCGTGAAGAAGGCGTGCGAGACCATGGCCAGCGGACCATGGAAGATCTCGGCGAACTTGACCATGGCCGGATGCGCCTCGCTGTTGATGAAGATGGCGTCCTTGAGGAAGTCGCCGAACAGCATGGGCTGGATGGTCAGGTATCCGATCACCACCGATGGCACGGCCAGCAGCAGCAGGGGCACGGTCACCACCCAGGGCGACTCGTGCGGCTTGCCGTCGCCGTGATGGTCGTGGTCGCCATGGTGATGGTCGTCGTGGTGGGCGTCGGGGTTCTGGTCGTAGCGCTCCTGGCCATGGAAGACCAGGAAGTACAGCCGGAACGAATAGAACGAGGTGACGAACACGCCGGCGAGCACGGCGATGTAGGCGAAGCCGCTGGCAGGCAGGTTGCTGAAATGCACCGCCTCGATGATCGAGTCCTTGGAATAGAAGCCGGCGAAGAACGGCGTTCCGATCAGGGCCAGCGTGCCCAGAAGCGAGGTGATCCAGGTGATGGGCATGTACTTGCGCACATTGCCCATCCAGCGGATGTCCTGGTTGTGGTGCATGCCGATGATGACCGAGCCGGCCGCCAGGAACAGCAACGCCTTGAAAAACGCATGCGTCATCAGGTGGAAGACAGCGACCGAGTAGGCCGAGGCGCCCAGGGCCACCGTCATGTACCCCAGCTGGGACAGCGTCGAATAGGCCACCACCCGCTTGATGTCGTTCTGGATGACGCCCAGGAAACCCATGAACAGGGCCGTGACCGCACCGACGATGAGGATGAAGTTCAGCGCCGTGTCCGACTGCTCGAACAGCGGTGACATGCGCGCCACCATGAAGATGCCGGCGGTCACCATGGTGGCGGCGTGGATCAGCGCCGAAATCGGGGTCGGACCTTCCATCGAGTCGGGCAGCCACACATGCAGCGGGAACTGGGCCGACTTGCCCATGGCACCGATGAACAGGCAGATGCAGATCACGGTCACCAGCATCCAGTCGGTGCCCGGAAAGCCGATGCCGCCCAGCTCCCCGGCCTTGGCGAAGACCTCGGTGTAGTTGAGCGTGCCGGTGTAGGCGACGATCAGGCCGATGCCGAGTATGAAGCCGAAGTCGCCGACCCGGTTGACCAGGAAAGCCTTCATGTTGGCGAAGATGGCGGTCGGCTTGTTGTACCAGAACCCGATCAGCAGGTAGGACACCAGGCCCACCGCCTCCCAGCCGAAGAACAGCTGCAGCAGGTTGTTGCTCATCACCAGCATCAGCATGGAGAAGGTGAAGAGCGAGATGTAGGCGAAGAAGCGGTTGTAGCCGGCATCCTCTTCCATGTAGCCGATGGTGTAGATGTGCACCATCAGCGACACGAAGGTCACCACGCACATCATCATGGCCGTCAGGCCATCGACCATGAAGCCGATCTCCATCTTCAGGCCGCCGATGACCATCCATTCGTAGATGGTCTCGTTGAAACGCGCCCCGCCGATGACGTCCTTGAGTGTCATGGCCGACAGGATGAAGGCCACCAGCACGCCCAGGATGGTGAAGGTGTGGGAGGCGCGGCGTCCGATCAGGTTGCCGCCGAAGGTCGTGCCCAGGATGCCGGCCAGCGCCGAGCCCACCAGGGGCGCCAGCGGAATGGCCAGCAGGGTGCTTGCTGAGAGGGTTGTGCTCATCTTCTTGCCTGTTCTGTTCGGGCCTCAACCCTTCAGGGTGCTCAGTTCCTCGACACTGATGGACGAGCGGTTGCGGAACAGCAGCACCAGGATCGCCAGACCGATGGCCGACTCGGCAGCGGCCACGGTCAGGATGAAGAACACGAACACCTGGCCATGCATGTCGCCCAGGTAGTGCGAGAACGCCACGAAGTTCATGTTGACGGCCAGCAGCATCAGCTCGATGGCCATGAGAAGCACGATCAGGTTCCTGCGGTTCAGGAAGATGCCGATGACCGACAGCGCGAACAGGATCGCGCCGACGGACAGGAAATGTCCAAGCGTCAGGCTCATGCCTTTCCCTCCTCCGGGTTCGCAGCCGCTTCGGCGGCCTTCTTTGTGGCGGGCATCGGTACGACCACCAGTCGCTCGCTGGCCTTGACCTTCACCTGCAGGCCCGGGTCGATCGCCTTGCTGTCCTTGCGCCTGCGCAGCGTCAGGGCGATGGCGGCGATCATGGCCACCAGCAGGATGACCGCGGCGACCTCGATCGGGTAGAGGTACTCGGTGTAGAGCAGCAGGCCCAGGGCGGCGGTGTTGGACGGTGCGTCAGCGGCCATTTCGGGCGCCTGCAGTGCAATGTTGGGGAAGCCGATCCAGAGCACCGCGATCAGCTCGGCCGCAACCAGGGCCCCGATCGCAGCAGCGATCGGGAAGTGCTGCCAGAACGACCAGCGATCGCCCTCGTACTTGATGTCGAGCATCATCACCACGAACAGGAACAGCACCATGACGGCGCCCAGGTAGACCAGCACCAGCGTCAGGCCGAGAAACTCGGCCTTCAGCAGCAGCCACAGTGCCGCTGCCTGCGAGAAGGCCAGCATCAGGTACAGGGCCGCGTGCACCGTGTTGCGCGCGGTGATGACGCGAAAGGCTGCAAACAGCAGCACCGCGGCAAACAGGTAGAAAAAGCCGGTGGTGAAGTCCATGGGATTCCGTGCGGTGGCGTGGGTCGGCGAGCGTGCGGCAATCGCCTTCAGCGGTACTTGGCGTCGGCCGCCTTGGCCGCCGCAATCTCGCTCTCGTAGCGATCACCCACGGCCAGCAGCATCTCCTTGGTGAAATACAGGTCGCCGCGCTTCTCGCCGTGGTATTCGAGGATGTGGGTCTCCACGATCGCATCCACAGGGCAGGCCTCCTCGCAGAAACCGCAGAAGATGCACTTGGTCAGGTCGATGTCGTAGCGGGTGGTGCGGCGCGTGCCGTCCTCGCGCTCGCCGGCCTCGATGGTGATGGCCATGGCCGGGCAGACCGCCTCGCAGAGCTTGCAGGCGATGCAGCGCTCCTCGCCGTTCTCGTACCGGCGCTGCGCATGCAGGCCTCGAAAGCGCGGCGAAAGGGGCGTCTTCTCTTCCGGAAACTGCACGGTCACCTTGCGGCGCAAGGCGTAGCGGCCGGTCAGGGCCATGCCCTTGAACAGCTCGACCAGCAGGAAGCTGCGGAAGAAATCGCGCAGCGAGAACGGGGCAACAGCCGTGTGGGACATGCTCATGGCCTCCTCACTTCCAGATGTTCCAGGGGGACTGCATCAGGGCGCCGACGAGCAGCAGCCAGACGAGGGTCACGGGGATGAAGATCTTCCAGCCCAGACGCATGATCTGGTCGTACCGGAAGCGCGGGAAGGTGGCCCGGATCCAGATGAACAGGGACACCACGAAGAAGGTCTTGATGCCCAGCCAGATCCAGCCGGGAATGAAGTCCAGCGCGGCCACCGGCGGCAGCCAGCCTCCCAGGAACATCAGCACCGCAAGGATGGACACCAGCCACATGCTGGCGTACTCGGCCAGGAAGAAGATGGCAAAGCCCATGCCCGAGTACTCGACCATGTGGCCGGCCACGATCTCGGCTTCGCCCTCGACCACGTCGAAGGGGTGGCGGTTGGTCTCGGCCACACCGGAGATCAGGTAGACCATGAAAATGGGCAGCAGCGGCAGCCAGTTCCAGGACAGGAAGTCCAGGCCCATGTCGGCCCCCATGCCGCGCGCCTGCGAGGCGACGATCTCGCCCAGGTGCAGGCTGCCGGCGGTCATCACGACAACCAGGAAGCAAAAGCCGATGGCGATCTCGTAGCTCACCATCTGGGCCGAGGCACGAAGCGCGCCCAGGAAGGCGTACTTGGAGTTGGAGGCCCAGCCGGCGATGATCACGCCGTAGACCTCGATCGAGGTGATGGCCAGGATCACCAGCAGGCCGGCGTTGACGTTGGCGATGACCGCCTCCGGACCGAAGGGCACCGCCACCCAGGCCGCCAGTGCCGGCATGATGGCCATGATCGGTCCCAGCCGGAACAGGCCGCGGCTGGCCGCGGTCGGGTTGATCAGCTCCTTGGTCAGCAGCTTGAGCGCGTCGGCGATCGGCTGCAGCAGGCCGAACGGCCCCACCCGGTTCGGACCGAGCCGCACCTGCATGAAGCCCAGCAGCTTGCGCTCCCACAGTGTCAGGTAGGCCACCGCCCCCATCAGCGGCGCGAGCACCGCGACGATCTTGATCAGGCCCCAGATGACCGGCCACGCGGCCGTGGTCCACCACGCCGCATCCACCAGACCGAGACCGCCGTTGTAGAAGGCATCCATCATGCGTTCGCTCCTTCGGCTTCCAGGGCGGCCCGGGCATCGTGCGTCTGCTGCAGGGACGGCGCGCGCCGGACGATGCCGTCGAGACGGTAGATCGGGGCCACGCAGGGACGGCTGCGGGCTGCAGCGAGATCGGCAGCGGCCGGTCCGAAGCCCGCAGAGGCATTGGACAGCCTGGCGGGATCGACCGTGTCGCCACAGGCCACCCCGGGCAGGGCCGCCGCCAGGACATCCTGCGAAGATTCGGCATCGAAACCGGGCAGTCCGAGCAGGTTGCCCAGCACGCGCAGCACCTTCCAGGCCGGACGTGTCTCGCCCAGCGGCCGCACGACGGCGTGAAAGCCCTGCAGCCGCCCTTCGGCGTTGACGAAGGAACCGGATGTCTCGGTGAACGGCGCGATGGGCAGCAGCACGTCGCTGATGTCCATGTTCGCCTTGAACGGACTGAGCGTGACGACCATGTCCGCGCCCTGCAGGCCGGCCGCCCCGGCGGCGCTGTCGTGCGCCGGCTCGGTGTTGAGCAGCACCGCGGCCTTGAGCGCCCCGCCCAGCATCTGGCCGGCATGAAGGCCGCCCGGACCGGGCAGAGCACCCGCCAGCTGGGCACCCACCGTGTTGGCCGCCTCGGTGAGGTAGCCCACCGTGGCCCCTGTCTGCTGGCCGATCCAGTTGGCGATGCTCAGCAGGTCGGTCGCCTTTTCGTGGTGCGCCGCCGCATTGCCGAGCAGGATGGCCTTGTGCTCGCCGCCCAGCAGGGACCGTGCGATCGCACGGTTCGTGTCGTTCACCTCGCCGGCCACCGGCGTGGGGACGCCGGTCTCGGCGGCCACCGCAGCGGCCACGCCGGCCAGGGCCGACACCCATACGCGGCTGTCGGAGAGGACCGAGCCGGCCAGCGGCATGGCCCAGTCGTCCTCCCGGTCCGTGATCCGGAAGACCCGGGCACCATGGCGAACCGCCTGGCGGATGCGCTGGGCGAACAGCGGGTGGTCCTTGCGCAGGCTGGAGCCCAGCACCAGCACCCGCTGCAGGGTCGAGAGCGAGGCGATGGAGCGCCCCAGCCACCGCGCCTGGCCACCGGGAAGGACATTACCGAAGTCGGCGTGCCGCAGGCGGGCATCGATGTTCTGGCTGCCCAGGCCGCGCACCAGCGCGCCGGCCAGAGCCAGCTCCTCGACCGTGCTGTGCGGACTGGCCAGCAGCCCGATGGCAGAGGCGCCGTGCCCGTCCCTGACCTGCCTCAGGCCGTTGGCCACATATTCCAGGGCGGTCTGCCAGTCGACGGCCTTCCACTCGCCACCCTGCTTGAGCATGGGTTGCGTCAGGCGCTCGTCGCCGTTGAGCGCCTCGTA
>SBFS01000181.1 GCA_006227825.1 Burkholderiales bacterium
ATGATGATCGCCACCCAGCTGGGCTATCCGGTGGCCCTGAAGATCGACTCGCCCGACATCAGCCACAAGTCCGATGTCCACGGCGTGGCCCTGAACGTGCGCAACGCGACCGTGGTGCGCGACGTCTACAACCACATGATCCAGGCCGTGTCCAAGGCACAGCCCGGCGCCCGCATCAACGGCGTCACGATCCAGAAAATGGCGCAGGCCCAGCGCGGCCGGGAGATCTGCATCGGCCTGGTGACCGACGACCCCTTCGGTCCGGTGATCGCCTTCGGCGCGGGCGGCACCATGATCGAGCTCATCGACGACCGGGCCATGGAACTGCCGCCCCTCAACCAGTTCCTGGCCCGCCGGCTGATCGATCGATCCCGGGTGGCCGAGACCCTGGGCGACTGGCGCGGTGCCGAGGCGATCGACCGCGAGGCGCTGGAACAGGTGCTGCTGCGCGTCTCCGAGATGGTCTGCGAACTGCCACAGCTGCGCGAGATGGACATCAACCCCATCATCGTCGATGCCCAGGGCGCAGTGGCGGTCGATGCCCGGGTGGTGATCGACAACGCGCCGGCGGGCACGCACGACTACAGCCACCTGGCCATCCTGCCTTACCCGGCCCGCTACCAGCAGCGCTGGCCGCTGCGCGGCGGCGGCGAATACACCATCCGGCCGATCCGCCCCGACGACGCCCAGATGCTGCAGGAACTGGTGCAGAACCTCTCGCCCGAGAGCCGCTACTTCCGCTTTGTGTCCTCGCTCAAGGAACTGCCAGCGGCCATGCTTTCCCGGCTGACGCTGATCGACTACGACCGCGAGATGGCCCTGGTGGCCATCCACCGCCAGCGCGACACGGATTCGGACGGGCAAGACCGGGAAACCGAGCGGGTGGTCGGCGTCTCGCGCTACGTCACCAACCCCGACAAGACCAGCTGCGAGTTCTCGCTTGTCGTGGCGGACGACTTCAACGGCAAGGGTCTGGGTTCGCGCCTGATGCTCAGCATCATGGAAGAAGCCCGCGACAAGGGCCTGACCGAGATCGAGGGCTTGGTGCTGGCCAACAACCCCGGCATGCTCAAACTCATGAAAAGCCTGGGCTTTGCCATCAAGCGCTTCCCGGACGACCCCGACTTCATGCTGGTGACACATGCGCTCTGATCGCATGCGTTCGCCGGCTTGCGCTCTATTCTGTCTTTATCAATGTATCAAGGAATTGAATAGATAGCAGTAGTAGAGGGCGCCGGCTTTTGTGGACAAGGCGGTTTTTCTTTGTCCGGTCAAGGACTTGGAGCGCGAAAAACCCTGTGTGAAGCCGCGCCGGGAAGCCCAGGTCCAATGGGGACAACGGCGCGCCGGCCGGGTGTTCTGTGGACAAGTCGACGGAACCCCGGAAGTTCTCCACAGCCTTGTCACCAGTTTCGCGCCAGCTGGGCAAAACCCCAGCTCATGCCCAGGGCGTGCACCAGCACCGCCAGCACACTGAGCAGCAGCGCCGGGCGCAGCCGCTCGGGTTGTGACCCATGCCGCCACAACCACGCGGCGGCCAGCAGCGACAGGGGCAGCGACAGCAGTCCCCACAGGGCCTGGACGGGCGGTATGAGCAGAGCCACGGCCAGCACCAGCCAGCCATGTCCCAGCAAGACCAGCGCCGCATACATTCCGGCGCTGCCACGGGGTCCCAGCCGGACCGCCAGCGTGCGTTTGCCCACCAGTGCGTCGGAGCGGGCGTCGGGAATGCTGTTGGCCAGCAGCAGGGCTGCGACCAGCAGGCCGAAGTTCAGGGCGACGCTGGCCGGGATGGGAAAGAAGTGGCGCCGCTGCACATAGTCCATGCCGATGACCATCAGAGCCCAGGCCAGGCCCACCGCCAGCTCACCCAGGCCCCGCGTCATCAGCCGCAGCGGCGGGGCCGAGTAGGCCCATGCCAGCAGCACACCCGCCATGCCCAGCCAGAAGATGCCGCCTCCGGTCTGGGCCACCAGCCACAGGCCACCCGGCAGCAGCACCAGCAGCATGCCCAGCGCCAGCTCCCTGGTGCGGGCGACCGACACCTGTCCCTGCTGGATCAGGCGCGAACCGCCGGTGAAGGGTGTGACAGCCTGGGTGTTGGCGGCATCGGCACCGCTGACGGCGTCCTGCCAGTCGTTGAGCACATTGGCCGCGGCGTGCGCCCACAGGGCCAGCACGGTGGCACCCAGGGCCAGTCCCGGATCGAGGCCACAGCCGCAGGCAGCGGCCGTGGCCGTTCCCAGCACACAAGCGACCAGGGTCAGCAGCAGCGACCCCGGGCGCGTCATGCGCCAGACCAGGCCTGCCGTCAGCGGCGGCCCTGCAGCGTCATGGCCGTTCGTGTTCATGTTCATGCAGCGGGGAGTATCTCAGCGAACCTCTGTCACAAGCGGTCACCACCCGCCCGGCAGGATCGCCGGGGGCGGCTGATAAGATGCGCGCCTGACCGGCCGACCTCCCCCTGGCCGGCTCCAGGAATGCCCCCTGCCCATGTCCGTTGCCCTCGCTGCCAACGCACCCGTCACCTTCGAGATCAAGAGCGCCAACCTGCCGCTGGTGGCGCTGATCCTCAAGTCCGCCGACCTGACCCGACTGGGCGAAGAGCTGGCCCAGCGCTTTGGCGACGTGCCCGATTTCTTCGACCAGGACCCGCTGCTGATCGACCTGCAGCCGCTGGCTGCAGACGAAGCGAGCCCTGACTTCGATGCCCTGTGTGCCCTGCTGCGGCAGCACCGTCTGGCGCCGCTGGCGGTGCGCGGCGGCAACGAGGCCCAGATGGCGCAGGCCCGCTCGGCCGGCCTGCTGGCCGCGCCGGAAGCGGCCATCCAGCGCCCTGCACCGCGCACCGAGACCCCGCCGGAGCCCGCCAGTGCCACGCCAGAGCCGGCCCAGCCCGTGGCACCGCCACCCGAACCGGGCGCCCTGGTCATCGACCGGCCGCTGCGCTCCGGCCAGCAGGTCTATGCCCGCGGCCGCGACCTGGTCGTCATGGCCATGGTCAACCCCGGCGCCGAGGTCATCGCCGACGGCCACATCCACGTCTACGCACCGTTGCGCGGCAAGGCCATCGCCGGCGCCCGAGGCAACGCCGATGCCCGCATCTTCGCGCTGGCGATGTCGCCCGAGCTGATCTCGATTGCCGGCATCTACCGCACCAGCGAGGTGGCGCTGCCACCCGAGGTGGCCGGCCGGCCGGCCCAGGTGCGCCTGCAGTCCGGCCCCGACGGCGACAGGCTGGTCATCGACCCGCTGTCCTCCTGAACCGAACCCCGCTTCATACCAAGGAAACCTCCACCATGACCAAGATCGTTGTCGTCACCTCCGGCAAGGGCGGCGTGGGCAAGACCACGACCAGCGCCAGCTTTGCCGCCGGCCTGGCCCTGCGTGGCCACAAGACCGCCGTCATCGACTTCGACGTTGGCCTGCGCAACCTGGACCTGATCATGGGCTGCGAACGCCGCGTGGTCTACGACCTGATCAACGTCATCCACGGCGAGGCCAACCTCAACCAGGCCCTGATCCGGGACAAGTCCTGCGAGAACCTGTACATCCTGGCGGCCAGCCAGACCCGCGACAAGGATGCGCTGACCCAGGCCGGTGTCGAGAAGGTGCTGGGCGACCTGGCGGGCATGGGCTTCGAGTACATCGTCTGCGACTCGCCCGCGGGCATCGAGACCGGCGCGCTGATGGCCATGCACTACGCCGACGAGGCCCTGGTGGTGACCAACCCCGAGGTCTCCTCGGTGCGCGACTCCGACCGCATCCTGGGCATGCTGGGCAGCAAGACCAAACGCGCCATCGAGGGCAAGGAACCCGTCAGGGAACACCTGCTGATCACCCGCTACAACCCCAACCGTGTGGCCGACGGCCAGATGCTCAGCCTGGAGGACATCCAGGACATCCTGCGCATCAGGCTCATTGGCGTCATCCCCGAGAGCGAGAACGTGCTGCAGGCCTCCAACCAGGGCACGCCGGCCATCCACCTCAAGGGCACCGACGTGGCCGAGGCCTACAGCGACGTGATCGACCGCTTCCTCGGCGCCGACAAGCCGCTGCGCTTCATCGAGGCCGAGAAGCCCGGTTTCTTCAAGCGCCTGTTCGGGAGCAAGTGAGCCATGTCCTTCCTCTCTTTCCTGCTTGGCGAGAAGAAGAAGACGGCCAGCGTCGCCAAGGAGCGGCTGCAGATCATCCTCGCCCACGAACGCGCCGGCCGCAACGCGGCCGAACCCGACTACCTGCCCGCCCTGCAGAAAGAGCTGGTGGCGGTGATCGGCAAGTACATCAGGATCAACCCGGACGACATCAAGGTCCAGCTCGAACGCCAGGACGACCTGGAGGTGCTGGAGGTCAAGATCGAGCTGCCCGAGCGGCGGTGAGCGCCGGGGCTCAGCCCTTGTGGCCGCCGAAGTCCCCGATGCGCCGGGCCGTCTCGGGGTGGGCAAAGCAGGCCGCGGCGGCAGCCTGCTCGGTGGCCAGTGCCTTCTCCAGCGCGTCGGCCTGACCCGTCAGGGCCTTCTTGAGCAGGGCGGTGGCGTGGCTGGCGCGCTCGGCCACCTGCTCGGCCAGCGCCAGTGCCGCGGGCAGCACCTGAGCGGCGGGCACCACGCGGTTGACCAGGCCCAGCGACTGCAGCGAGCGGGCATCGAGCTGCTCGCCCAGCACGATCAGCTCCATGGCGCGCTGATGCCCCAGCGCCTGCGGCA
>SBFS01000002.1 GCA_006227825.1 Burkholderiales bacterium
CTGATCATCGCCACCCCCACCGGCTCGACCGCCTACGCCCTGTCGGCCGGCGGCCCCATGCTGCACCCGGCCATCGACGGCTGGGTCATGGTGCCGATCGCGCCGCACACCCTGTCCAACCGGCCCGTGGTGCTGTCCTCCAGCAGCGAGATCGCGGTCGAGATCGTGGCGGGCAAGGATGCGAGCGCCAACTTCGACATGCAGACGCTGACCAGCCTGATGCACGGCGACCGGATCGTGGTGCGCCGTTCGCCGTACTCGCTGCGCCTGCTGCATCCGGTGGGCTGGAGCTACTTCGACACCCTGCGCAAGAAACTGCACTGGAACGAAGGCGGCTGATTTCCCGGTCAGAATACGGGGCTGCCAGCACCGCATCCGTACACCGCCATGAGCCTCCGACGCATTGTCCTGCGCGACTTCGTGATCGTGCGTTCACTCGACCTGGACTTCAGTTCGGGCTTTTGCGTCCTCACGGGCGAGACCGGCGCCGGCAAGTCCATCCTGGTCGATGCGCTGCAGCTGGCACTGGGCGGACGGGGTGACAGCACGGTGGTGCGAGACGGCGCCGCGCGCTGCGAGATTGCCGTCGAGTTCGACCGGCCCGGGTCGCTGCAGCCCTGGCTGCAGGAGCAGGGCCTGGACGACGGGGAAGAGACGCTGCTGCTGCGCCGCACGATCGACACCCAGGGGCGCAGCCGGGCCTGGATCAGCGGCAGTCCGGCCACCCTGACACAGCTGCGCACGCTCGCCGACAGCCTCGTGGACATCCACGGCCAGCACGCCTGGCAGAGCCTGACCCGCGCGGATGCGGTGCGCAGCCTGCTCGACGGTTATGCCGGGATCGACGTCCGTGCCGCCCGCGAAGGGTGGATGCGCTGGCGCCAGGCCCGCAAGGCGCTGGACGAGGCGCGCGAGAAGCAGGACCAGCTGCAGCAGGAAAGCGAACGCCTGGGCTGGCAGATCGGCGAGCTGGACAAGCTGGGACCGGCCGAGGGCGAGTGGGAAGAGCTCAACATGCAGCATGGCCGCCTGGCGCATGCCCAGTCTCTGATCGACGCGGCCCGGCTGGCCATCCAGGCGCTGGACGAGGCCGAACCCTCGGCAGGTGCCCTGCTCCACCGGGCCCTGCAGGCGCTGCAGGCACAGGCCCACCTGGAACCCCGCTTCGCGCCAGTCATCGAGGCACTGGCCGCGGCGCAGGCCCAGATCGGGGACGCGGTGCACGGACTGCACCAGTGCCTGTCCCACACCGAGCTGGATCCACAGCGCCTGCAGGCGCTCGACGACCGCCTCGGCCAGTGGATGTCGCTGGCACGCCGCTACCGCCGGCCACCGCAGGAGCTGGCAGCGCTGCTGCTGCAATGGCGGCAGGCACTGGCCGATGTCGACCACGCGCTGGACCTGGGCGCCCTGGAGGGCGAGGAGCGCCGGGCCCGCGAGGCATTCGAGCGCGACTGCCAGGCGCTGACCCGGCAGCGGCGCGAGGCCGCACCCCGCCTGTCGGCCGCGGTGACCGAGATCATGCAGTCGCTGGGCATGCAGGGCGGTCGCTTCGAGGTTGCGCTGCAGACGCTGGATGAGCCCCAGGCGCATGGCCTGGAACAGGTGGAATTCCTCGTTGCCGGCCACGCCGGCGTGGCCCCGCGTCCGGTGGGCAAGGTCGCCTCCGGCGGCGAACTCTCGCGCATGGCACTGGCCATCTCCGTGGTCACCAGCCGCCTGGGGCAGGCCCCGACCCTGATCTTCGACGAGGTCGACACGGGCGTCGGCGGCGCCGTGGCCCACACGGTCGGGCAGCTGCTGCGGCAGCTCGGCGCCGACCGGCAGGTGCTGGCCGTGACGCACCTGCCGCAGGTGGCGGCCTGCGCCGACCGGCACCTGCTGGTGCGCAAGCAGCAGGCCGGCGAAGGGACCTTCAGCGAGGTGCAGCCGATCGAGGGCGAGGCGCGCGTGGCCGAGCTGGCCCGCATGCTGGGCGGTGGCCAGGGGTCGGAAGTGTCGCTGGCGCATGCCCGCGAGCTGCTCACGGCATGAGGACAGGACCATGACCACGACACCGGCGATGGAGCTCGTGCTGATCACCGGCATGTCCGGCTCGGGCAAGTCGGTCGCCCTCAATGCGCTGGAGGACTCCGGCTTCTACTGCGTGGACAACCTGCCGCCGGAGCTGCTGGAGGCCTTCATCGCACTCGAGCAGGGACACCGGGCGCACAAGGTGGCCATCGCCATGGACGTGCGCAGCGCGGACTCGCTGCCAGGTCTGCCCCAGCGCCTGGCCCTGTTGCGCAACCGGCCGGACCGTCCGGTGCACCTGACCACGCTGTTCCTGGACGCCAGCACCGACACCCTCATGCGCCGTTACTCGGAGACGCGGCGCATGCACCCGCTGTCGCTCAAGTCCAGCGCCGACCAGCGACGCGCGCTGGCCGAGGCGATCGAGCACGAGCGCGAGCTGCTGGCCGAACTGCGTGAACAGGCGCTGGTGATGGACACCAGCCTGATCCGGCCTGCCCAGCTGCGCAGCCAGGTCAAGGATGCGGTGGGCACCAGCCATGCCGCGCTGACACTGGTGTTCGAGTCATTCGCCTTCAAGCGCGGCATCCCGCTGGACGCCGATTTCGTGTTCGACGTGCGCATGCTGCCCAACCCGCACTACGAACCCGAACTCAAACCCTTGACAGGCCGGGATGCACCGGTGGCCGCCTTTCTGGCGGCACAGCAGGAGGTCGGCCAGATGCTCGGACATATCCGCGATTTCCTGGCGCAGTGGCTGCCGCGCATGCTCAGCGACCACCGAAGCTATGTGACGGTGGCGATCGGCTGCACAGGTGGCCAGCACCGTTCGGTCTACATCGCCGAACAGCTGGCCGGCCACTTCGCGGCCGACTGGGCCACCCGCATCCGGCACCGTGAAGCCGGTGGCTGGCTGCACAACGCCGGCTGACCCCGGCGCAGGTTCACAGCCGCTGCAGCAGCTGGCGCACCGGTGCCGGCAGGCCGACGCTGCCGAGCTCCTGCGCTGCAACCCAGCGCAGGCCCTGCGGCAGGGCATGGTCCGGCGCCTCCCCGTCGGCGTCGAGCAGCAGGGGATGCAGACGCATCTCGCGGTGCGTCAGGCTGTGGGACATGGCGGGCAGGGCCTGCAGCGTGTCGCGGCGGCTGGCGGCGACGGCTGCACGAAGTTCGTCCTCGGACGCGAACACCGGCGGACAGTAGAGCCCGGCCCAGATGCCGGTGGCGGGCCGGCGCTGCAGGGCGAGCTGCCAACCCGTCATCGCCGGACGCCGCCACAGCAGCAGCCACCACGAGAGGGACTGCCGCTTCAGGGTGCGGCTGCGCACCGGAAAGTCGCCGACGGCGCCGCGCTCGCGCGCCTGACAGAGCCCGTGCAACGGACACTGCGGACAACGCGGACGGCTGCGCGTGCACACGGTGGCCCCCAGGTCCATCAGCCCCTGGGTGTAGGCCACCATGTCGGGCGCGGCAGGCTGTTCAGGCAGCAGCGCCTGTGCCAGTGCCCACAGGCGCTGCTGGGGACCGGCACGCGCCAGGTCCTCCTCGAAGGCCAGCACGCGGGCCAGGACGCGCCGCACATTGCCGTCGAGGATGGAGATGCGCTCGCCGAAGCAGAAGGCAGCGATCGCCGCCGCGGTGGAGGCGCCGATGCCGGGCAGCGTCTGCAGGAGCCGGGCCTGGGCCGGAAAGCGCCCACCGTGCTCGCTCACCACCACCTGGGCGCAGCGGTGCAGGTTGCGCGCGCGGCTGTAGTAGCCCAGGCCGCTCCAAAGGGCCATCACCTCGTCGCCCGGCGCCGCGGCCAGCACATGCACGTCGGGAAAGCGCGCCAGGAACCGCGGGTAGTAGTCGAGCACGGTCCCCACCTGGGTCTGCTGCAGCATGATCTCGGAGAGCCAGACCCGGTAGGGATCCCGGGTGCCCTGCCAGGGCAGGTCGTGACGGCCGCAACGACGCTGCCAGTCGATCAGGCGGGCAGCGAAGCCCGCCGGCACCGCAGGAGGCGGCGTCATGCGGCCAGGGGTTCGGCCTCCGCCGACGCGGTGTCCTCGACCAGGCGGTCGGTCAGCTCGCCCAGCCTGGCTTCCAGCAGATGCAGCTCGGACTGCTGCGCCTGCAGTTCACGGATGCGCTCGTCAAGCCCGCCAGCGGCGTGCTGGATGCGCGAAACCGCCTCGATGCGGCGGGTGAAATTGCGCCGGCGCTCGCGCAACTGGGCATCGAGCTGGGCAGCCGCCGACTTGTTCCAGACCTCGACCTCGGCCACGGCTGCCTCGTAAACCACCCTCAGCCGGCTCATCAGCGCACGCGCCAGGCGCTCGGCGAATTCGGGCTGCGCCAGCCGCAGGGCATTGCCCAGGCTCAGGTACTGCAGATGGCTTTTCTCGATCTGGTCCAGGTCCCTGTAGAAACGCGTGAGCACCGGGGCCGGCGGCGCCTGCAGCGAGAAGCCGTACTCCGCATTGAGGCTCTTGAAGCTGCCCTCGAGCATGGCCTGGATTTCGTCGCGCAGGCGTTCGGTCTGCGCCAGTCCGGCCCGCAGCCGCTCGAAGGTGTGGGCATAGGCCCGGCGCACGCCCAGCTTGATGCCGGGCTGGCGCAGGGCACGCGCCAGTTCGTTGACCTCGACCTTCAGGTGGGTGGTGCTCATCAGGGCGAACAGGTCCTTGAGCAGGCGCAGGTGAACCGA
>SBFS01000078.1 GCA_006227825.1 Burkholderiales bacterium
TTGCCCAGCATGCCGCCGTAGGTCAGGGCGATGGCCAGCACGCCGGCCGTCGGACCCAGGCCGACCACCCGCACGAAGACCAGCGCCCACACCAGTTCGGGAATGCTGCGCAGCACGATCAGCAGCCAGCGCACCGACTGACGCAGCCAGAACGGGCCGCGCGCCATGCGGCCCGAGAGGGCCGAGATGGACAGCACGCGGGTGTTGATGAGCGTCAGCGGAATGGCCACCACCAGCGCCAGCGTGACACCGGCGGTGGCCATGGCCACGGTGCGCCAGGTCTCGCGCGCCACCATGGCCAGGAACTCGCCGTCGTGCGCCAGCGGCCAGAAGCTGCCCAGGAACTGGCCGGTGACCTTCAGGTTCTCCGGCTCGATCAGCACCCAGGGCCTGAATTCGGTGGCCACGCCCAGCGGCCAGAGCACGACCGCGACGGCAAGTACCCAGAACAGGCGTCCCTGCCAGGCCGGGTCTCGTGCAGGGGCGGTGCGCAGCGGCTGGTCCATCACCGGCAGTGCATGACGACGGGCTGCGGAGCCTTCGGCCCGTCGGACACCGCCACCGGCACCTCGCCGCGCAGTTCGTGCTCGAACTGGTCGTACAGCGCCGCCAGCCGCTCGCGCGTGACTTCGGCGGCCGGCAGGTCGAAGGCGAGCTGGCCGTCACGCAGGCCGATGATGCGCGGAAAGTTCGCCAGTGCCACGTCCACCTGGTGCAAGGTGGCCACCAGGGTGGCGCCGCGTTCGCGGGCCGTCTCCACCAGGGTGCCGATGGCCTGCCGCGAACGGGTCGGGTCCAGGGCCGACAGGGGTTCGTCCACCAGCCACATGGTGGCCGGGGACAGCAGCGTTCGTGCCAGCCCCACGCGCTGGCGCTCGCCGCCCGAGAGCCGGTCGACCCGCTCGAACAGCTTGTCGGCCAGGTCGAAGCGGTCCAGCGCCTCGAACGCGGCCGGGATGTCGGCCGGGTAGAACAGCGAGCGCACGCTCTGCCACAGGCCCATGGCCGGCAGGCGGCCGGCCAGCACGGCGGTGACCACGCGCTGGCGTGGCGGCAGGGGCGGCACCTGGGGCGCCAGGAACAGCCGCCCGCGCAGGCGCTGCAGGGCGCGGCGCGGCAGTTGCCAGGGCGACTGGCCGTCGACCCGCAACTCGCCGGCCGACGGCGGCAGCGCGCAGGCCAGCACCTGCAGCAATGTCGTCTTGCCGGCGCCCGACGGGCCGATGACCGCCACCTGCTCGCCGGCGCCGATGTCCAGCGCCAGCTCGCGGATGGCGGGCTGGGCGCCAGGCCGCGCGGCCGGGTGTCGCGCCGAGAGCTGGCGCAGTTCGAGCTTCAAGCCTGCCCTTCCAGCCGGTCAGAGCAGGCCGGCGCTGCGAGCGGCCGTTTCCAGGCCCTTGTAGTTCTCGGGCTTGGTCTCGATGTAGCGGGTGGCGCGGTTCAGGCGCAGGATCTCGGCATGCTGGGGGTTGGCCGGGTCCAGCGCCAGCAGCGCGGCCTTGACCTTGGCCTGCATGTCGGCCGGCATGTCGGCATGCACCGACCAGTTGTAGTTGAAGTAGCCTGGTGTTGTGTAGAACACGTCGACCGCCTTGGTGTCGACCCTGTTTTCTGCGACGAACTTGCGCCAGACGGTGATGTCCAGCGCCGCGGCATCGACCTTGCCGCTGACCACCGAGGCGATGGTGGCATCGTGCGCGCCGCTGTAGGCGATGCGGCGGAAGTCTTTCTCGGGGTTGATGTTGGCGGCCAGCAGGAAGCTGCGCGGCATCAGGTGGCCGCTGGTGCTGCTTTGCGACCCGAAGCTGACCTGCTTGCCCTTCATGTCCTGAAGGGTCCTGATGCCCGAGTCGGTCTTGGCGATGAACACCGACTGGAACTTGGTGTCTTCCTCGCGCTGGGCCAGCGGAACAATCTTGCCGCCCGAGCGGATGTTGGCCTGCACGTGGGTGAAGCCGCCGAACCAGACCAGGTCGACCTTCTTGTTGACCAGCGCTTCGACGGCGGCCGGGTAGTCGTTCACCGGGGTGAACTCGACCTTCATGCCCAGCGCCTGCTCCAGGTAGCTGGCCAGCGGCGTGAACTTGCGGATCTGCTCGGTGGCGGCTTCCTCGGGGATGGTGGTGACGCGAAGAACGGTCTGGGCCTGGGCGAGGCTGCCCAGGCCGAGCGCGGCGCAGGTCAAGAGTGCGCTGAGGGTGCGGCGGGTGAGGTTCATGGGGTATCCGATCAAGAGGGATAAGGGGCCTTTATTAGAACCCGAAAGCGGCCCGGCCCCTGGCGTGGGGGATTCGGTGCTTTCCCCTGTAAGGAATGGCGCGGTCACGCGACACAGCAGACCATGAACACCCTCGGGGTATAACCCGCCCATGCACCAGAGACGACCGCGCCCCGCACCGGCCGAGTGGCCCCGGCCGCATTTCATCCAGCTGCACCGCCAGGACATGGCGGCCGTGCGCGCCGAGCTGGCGGCCGGGCTGGGCGCCAGCCCGGCCCGGCTGGCGCCCAAGTACTTCTACGATGCCCTGGGTTCGCGCCTGTTCGATGCCATCACCGAGCTCGACGAGTACTACCCGACGCGGACCGAGGCGGCCATTTTCCGCGGCGACGCACAGGCCATGGCCCGGCAGGTGCCTGCGGGGGCCGTGTGGTTCGACCTGGGCGCCGGCAGCTGTGCCAAGGCGGCGTCGCTGTTCGAGGTCATGCGGCCCGGGGCCTATGTGCCGATCGACATCTCGGTCGACTACCTGCGCGAGGCCGTCGCCGCACTGCAGGAGCGGCACCCGGCCCTGCCCATGCTGGGGCTGGGCCTGGACTTTTCCTCCGCGCTGGACCTGCCCGGCCAGGCCCTGGACTGGCTGGCCGGCCACGGGCTGCAGGGCGCGCCGCGCTGCGTGTTCTACCCGGGCTCGAGCATCGGCAATTTCACGCCCGCCGAGGCCGCTCGCCTGCTCGGCCAGGTGCATGCGCTGTGCGCCGGCGGTGCGCCGGGCTCGGGCCTGCTGATCGGCGTCGACCGGGTCAAGAGCCTGGCGGTGCTGGAGCCGGCCTACGACGACACCCTGGGCGTGACGGCCGCCTTCAACCGCAATCTGCTGCGTCATGTCAACCGCCTGCTGTGCAGCGACTTCGAGCCTGCGCGCTGGCGCCATGTGGCCTTTTTCGACGAGGGCCTGTCCCGCATCGAGATGCACCTGGCGTCGCAAGGGGAGCAGACGGTGCGCTGGCCCGGGGGACAGCGGCAGTTTGCCGATGGCGAGCGCCTGCACACCGAAAACTCGTACAAGTGGACACCCGACGGCTTCGAAGCCCTGCTGCGCGGCGCCGGTTTTGCCGAGGTGACCCACTGGACCGACGCACGCGGCTGGTTCAGCGTGTTCTGGGCGCGGGCCTGAGGCCTGCGTGCTTCAGACGGCCACCGACCGGAAACCCGAGAACAGGTCGTTGCGCTCGGGCGTGAAGTAGTTGCGGTACTGCCGGTGCACCAGGCGCGCAGATGTGGCCGCGCTCGCGCCCTTGAGCACGGGGCGACCGTCGAACCAGGGCTGTGAATAGTCGCGGTAGGGATGGGGCTCGAAGCCCGGGAAGGGCCCGAACGCGCTGTCCGTCCACTCCCAGACCTGGCCCCATTCGAAGCCGGGCTGCAGGCTGGCGGCCAGCCATTCGGTTTCGGTCGGCAGCCGGCGCTCGGCCCAGGCGCACCAGGCCTGGGCCTCGAAGTGCGTCAGGTGGCGCGCGGGCGCGTCCATCTCCAGCTCGCGCCACCGGCCCCGGCACCACTGCTGCCACCCTTGCGGCGTTCGTCGCAGGTGGCGCGGTGCCTGGGCGCCGCTGGCCTGGCGCCAGGCCCGGCCGGCCTCGCTCCAGAAGCGCGGCTGAGACCAGGCACCGCTGTCCACGAACGGCAGGAACTGTGCCCAGCTGACCGGGCGGGCGTCGATGTCAAACGCCTCCACCGCCTTCAGCCCGGGGCCGAGTTCGTTGTCGAAGGCAAAGCCCGGGCCTGTGTGGCCCACGGTCACCACCCCGGCCGGCACCCCGATCTGGGCCGGCTTGCGGGGGCCGGGGGCATCGAGCCGGGCCGCCGTGTCCGGCTCGCCGGGGTCGATGCCCAGGGTCTGCGCCATGTAGACCGCGGCCTCGGCATGCATGTCTTCATGGAACAGCGCGAGGCGGAAGAAATACAGCCCCTCATCGGTCTCGGGTGCCTGCGACAGCAGCGCCAGTGTCTCGGCCAGGCTTTCGGCCAGGTCGGCGCGGGTGGCGTCGGCGTCCGGCAGGGGAAGCTGCCAGCGGCTGTGGTGGGGCACCTCGCTGGAGTTGTAGAGCGCGTCCGCGTCGATGCCCCGGCGCGCCTGGCGCGCGCGGGTGCGGGGTGCCGCGGGGTCGGCGGCCGTTCCCCGGCTGCGCTGCGGGTTGCGCGCGATCCACCAGTCGGCGAACCAGCCGATGTGTCCCAGCTCCCACAGCGGCAGGTTCAGTTCGGGCAGCTGGGGCACGCGCAGGTCTGGCCCCAGGGCGGCCTCGCAGGCACGGAACAGCGCCAGCGTGCGCCTGCGGCTGTCCTGCAGGGCCCGGGTCAGGGCGGCCTTGTCCAGGGTCCGGGCCAGCTCGCCCGCGTTTGCATCGACAATCGGACCAGGCTTGAGATCCATGAACGGGACATCCTCCATCTGCATCGTCACGCCCGCGCTGGCGGACGCCAACAACGGCAACTGGCAGACCGCGCGTCGCTGGGCACGCCTGCTCCGCGGCCATTATGCGGTGCGGCTGGCCAGGTCATGGCCCGATACCCCTTCGGAACAGGATGGCACCGGTCTGCTGCTGGCCTTGCATGCCCGCCGTTCGGCAGGCAGCATCGCGGCCTGGGCACGGGCACACCCGCAGCGGCCGCTGGTGGTGGCGCTCACCGGCACCGACCTGTACCACGACATCGCCACCGATGCCGCTGCGCAGCACTCGCTGGCGCTGGCGCACCGCCTGATCGTGCTGCAGGACCAGGGGCCTCTGGCGCTGCCCGGGGCGCTGCGCGAGAAATGCCGCGTGGTGCAGCAGTCGAGCACGCGCCGCCAGCCGCTGGCCAAGACCCGCGACCGCCTGCGGGTGGTCGTGGTGGGCCACCTGCGGGACGAGAAGTGGCCGCAGACCGTGTTCGAGGCAGCCCGGCTCATCGGCCCGCAGGAGGGCATCCGCATCGACCACATCGGACGCGACCTGGACCCGGCCCTGGCCGATGCCGCACGCGCCACCCAGGCCGCCTGCCCGCACTACCGCTGGTGGGGCGGCCTGCCGCACGGCGCCACCCGCTCGCGCATCCAGCGTGCCCACCTGCTGGTGCACCCCAGCCGCATGGAGGGGGGCGCGCACGTCATCATGGAGGCGGTGCTCAGCGGCACGCCGGTGCTGGCCTCGCGCATCGACGGCAACGTGGGCATGCTCGGCGCAGACTACCGCGGCTACTTTGCGCCGGGCGATGCGGCGGCCCTGGTCGCCTTGCTGCGCGAGTGCCGGGCCGGCCAGGCAAGACCCGACGGCGGCAGGCTCGCGGCGCTGCAAGCACAATGCGCGCTGAGGGCACCGCTGTTCGAGCCCGCCGCCGAGCAGGCGGCGCTGCTGTCCGTCCTGCGGGAGCTGCTGTAAGGTCCGGCCGCCGACGCCGACTTTCTCTTTTGTACCGACCACCGGAGATGACGATGAATGCACCCGCGACCGCCGGGGAACCGCGACTGACCAGCCTGTCCCATGGAGGGGGCTGTGGCTGCAAGATCGCGCCGGGCGTGCTGTCCGAGATCCTCAGGAGCGGCACCGCCATGCCGATGCCCAGGGAGCTGCTGGTCGGCATCGAGACCGCCGACGATGCCGCGGTCTACCAGCTCAACGACGAGCAGGCCCTGATCGCCACCACCGACTTCTTCATGCCCATCGTCGACGACCCGTTCGATTTCGGCCGCATTGCCGCCACCAACGCCATCAGCGATGTCTACGCCATGGGCGGCACCCCCATCATGGCGCTGGCGCTGGTGGGCATGCCGATCAATGTGCTGTCGACCGAGACCATCGGCCGGATTCTGGAGGGCGGGCGCGCCGTGTGTGCGGCGGCGGGCATCCCGATCGCCGGCGGCCACACCATCGACTCGGTCGAGGCCATCTATGGCCTGGTGGCCATGGGGCTCGTGCACCCCAGGCGTGTCAAGCGCAATGCCGATGCCAGGGTCGGCGACCGCCTGATCCTGGGCAAGCCGCTGGGGGTGGGTGTGCTCTCGGCCGCGCTCAAGAAGGACGCCCTGAGCGCCGACGGCTATGCGCATATGATCGCCAACACCACCAAGCTCAACACCCCAGGACCGGAGCTGGCGGCGCTGGACGGGGTGCACGCCCTCACCGACGTGACCGGCTTCGGCCTGGCCGGACACGCGCTGGAGATGGCGCGCGGCTCGGGTGCGACCGTTCAGATCGACATGGGCCGCGTGCCCATGATCGACGGTGTGCGCGCGCTGGCCGCGCAGGGCATGGTCACCGGCGCCAGCGGCCGCAACTGGGCCGCCTACGGCCACGAGGTCGGTCTGGCACCCGCCCTGACCGATGTCGATCGCGCCCTGCTGACCGATCCGCAGACCAGCGGCGGCCTGCTGGTGGCCTGCGCGCCCGAGGCGGTGCAGCAGGTGCTGGATGTCTTCGAGCGGCATGCGTTCGCGGCCGCGGCCGAGGTGGGCGAGATCCTGCCTGCGCGGGCCGACGGTGTCCGGCTGCAGGTCGGCTGAGCAGGTAGCCCGACATGGTGTCTGCGGCGCTGCCTCGCGTGCTGGTGTTCGACATCTTCGGCACCGTGGTCGACTGGCACGGCAGCATCGTGCGCGAGGTCTCGGCCCGCCACCCCGGGGTCGACGCCGATGCCTTTGCGCTGGCCTGGCGCGCCGGTTACCAGCCGGCCATGGAGGCGGTCCGCTCGGGCGGTCGCGGTTTCGTCAAGCTCGACACGCTGCACCGCGAGATCCTGGACGGCATCCTGCCGCGTTTCGGTCTGGCGCATCTGGGTGAGGCCGAGCGCGCCAGGCTCAGCCTGGTCTGGCACCGGCTCGACCCCTGGCCCGACAGCGTGCCCGGCCTGACGCGGCTGAAGACGCGCTTCATCATCGCGTCGCTGTCCAACGGCAACATCGGGCTTCTGACCGACATGGCCAAGCGCGCCGGCCTGCCCTGGGACTGCGTGCTCTCGGCCGAGGTGTTCCGCGCCTACAAGCCCGACCCGCGCACCTACCTGGGCGTGGCCGAGGTGTTCGACGTGGCGCCGTCCGAGGTGATGCTGGTGGCCGCGCACCAGGACGACCTGGCCGCCGCCCGGGCCTGCGGGCTGCAGACCGCCTACATCGAGCGGCCGCTGGAATTTGGCGCCGCCCACCCCAAGGACGTGTCGCCGGAGCCCGCCAACACCTGGCACGCCCGCGACCTGATGCACCTGGCCGACCTGCTCGGTGCTTGAGCTCCATGGCATGGAACCGACCGGCGCGGCCGCGAGAACGGCGACAATATTCATGATCAATGATGTTTTGATTTTTTCATGACCCTGAATTTCGCATCCCTGGCCCTCGCGGCCGCCACAGCGGCCAGCCTGTTGCTGGCCCCTGCCGCCCACGCCGACAACAAGGCCATCGCCGTCGACGAGATGGAGGCCTACCTGGAGTTCGTCGACTACGGCGGCGGCGTCATCTTTGCCGAGCAGATCCCGAAGGACGAATGGCCGAAGATGGTGGTGATCGACGCCCGCGACGCGGGACAGTTCGCCAGGGGCCACATCCCCGGTGCCATCAACATGGACTGGCGCCAGGTGCTGGCCAGGCGCAACGAGATCCCCAGGGACAAGCCGGTCATCATCTACTGCAACACCGGATCGTTGTCGGCCCAGGCGGGCTTTGCCCTGCGTGTGGCCGGCTGGGAGAACCTGCGCATCCTGCAGGGCGGCATGGAGGAGTGGAAGGCCAAGGGCGGCTTCGATGCCGCGGCCAGGGCCACGGCCCCGGCGAAGCACTGAGGGGGATGCGGCCCGTCAGGCCTGGAGGCTTCCTGTCAGCCAGCCCAGGGCCGCGCAGGCAGCCACCACGACCCAGGGGGGCCACTTCCAGCGCATGAGGGCGAGCAGGGCGGCCAGCGCCAGCAGGACGTCGCCCGGACCACGGATGCCACCGGTGATGACCGGGTTCCACAGCGCGGCCAGCAGCAGGCCGACGACGGCGGCATTGATGCCCAGCAGTGCCGCGCGCACCCGGGGCCGCACGCGCAGCACGGACCAGAACGGCAAGGCGCCGGCGACGAGCAGGAAGGCGGGCACAAAAATGGCCAGCAGGGCCAGCAGGCCGCCGGTCCATCCGGTCGGGGCGGACTCCATGCTGGCGCCCAGGAAGGCGGCAAAGGTGAACAGGGGACCGGGCACCGCCTGGGCGGCGCCGTAGCCGGCCAGAAAGGCATCGTTGCCGACCCAGCCGTTGGACACGACGCTGGCCTGCAGCAGCGGCAGCACCACATGCCCGCCGCCGAAGACGAGGGCGCCGGCCCGGTAGAAGGCATCCACCACCGCCAGGGCCTGCGACGGGAACACGGCCGCCAGCAGCGGCAGCCCGCCCAGCAGCATGAAGAACAGCGCCAGCCAGGCGGCACCTGCCCGCGGGCCGAGCGCCACGGGCAGCGGCTCGTGCGGGCCGTCGGCCGCCGGGCGCAGCCAGGCCAGGCCGGCCAGTGCCGCCAGCCCGATGGCCAGCAACTGAGCCAGGGTGCCAGGCCAGACAATCAGCAGGGCGGCGGCAGCCAGCATCATCAGTCGCCGGGGCCAGTCCGGGCACAGGCTGCGCGCCATGCCCCACACCGCCTGTGCCACCACGGCCACGGCCACCACCTTCAGGCCCTGCAGCAGGCCGGCGGGCAGGGCATCGCCGCTGTGGGCGATACCCAGCGCAAGCGCCACCAGCGCCAGTGCCGAGGGCAGGGTGAAGCCGGCCCAGGCGGCGAGCGCACCGGCGTAGCCGGCGCGCATCAGGCCCAGTGCCAGGCCCACCTGGCTGCTGGCCGGCCCGGGCAGGAACTGGCACAGCGCCACCAGGTCGGCGTAGGCGGCGTCGCCGAGCCAGCGTCGGCGCTCGACGAACTCGGTGCGGAAGTAACCCAGGTGGGCGACCGGGCCGCCGAAGGAAGTCAGCCCCAGCCGCAGGAAGACGAGAAAGACCGGCCAGGCGCCGCGGCTCCCGTCCGGCTTCATGCCGGCGCCAGGGTGTAGCGGGCCATGAAGGCGCGGTCGATCCGGTCCTTCCAGCGCCATGCCCAGCCCCCTTCCGCGTGCAGCGGCCCCCAGCTGGCGATGGCATGACCGGTGCCGCAGGACAGCAGGTTGAGCGTGCGCTCGGGCGGATGGTGGGGCGTGAGTGCCTGGCCCTCATGGGCCGCGAACAGGTTGGTCGCCAGCGCGGGGCCGGCACGCACCGCATAGACCCCGCTTTTGGGGTGTGGCCGGTCGGCCCGGGTGCAGACGTCGCCGGCGGCGAACACCTCGGGGTGGCTGGTGCTCTGCTGGAAGGCGTTGACCAGCAGATGGCCGGACCCTGAGAGTTCGAGTCCGCTGCCCCGCAGCCAGGGGGGTGCGTGCGTGCCGATGGCCAGCACCGGCACATCGCAGGCGAGCGTGGCGCCGCTGCCCAGGTGCAGGCGGCCCGGCTCCACGCCGACGCAGGCATCGTTGAGCACCGTGACCCCGCGCTTGCGCAGCTGGCGCAGGATGCGGCGCTGGACGCCCGGCGGGTAGTTGGCGCCGACGGCGCCGCCACCGGTCAGCAGGGTGAATCGGCTGACCGGCATGCCCTTGGCCTGCAGCCGATGGCAGATGGCCAGCAGGAGTTCGATGCCCGCGGCGCCTGCACCGATGACCGCCACCGAGACCGACTGGCGACGGGCCAGGGCGACCACGTCGGGCCACAGGCGGGCGAAGGCTTCGATGGGGCGAACCATCAGGGCGTGCTGGGCCGCGCCCGGCATCTCCTCTTCCAGTCGCTCCCGGTCGATGACGGCGCCGGTGTCGACTGACAGCAGGTCGTAGGTGAGGACCGATGGCGTGCCGGTCTGGTTCGGATGCGTGCCCACCCGGACCTTGCGCGCCTGCGCGTCCAGCCCGATGCAGCGGCCCGCCACCCAGCGGGCGCCGGCCGCCCTGATCAAAGGTGCCAGCGGAATCTGGCAGTCGGTCTCGGTGTAGTGTCCGGCCACGAAGCCCGGGGTCATGCCGCTGTAGGTCTGGAAGTCATACGGCGTCAGCACCGTGACGTCCAGGTCGGCCGGGTGGTGCTGCGCCAGGCGGGACAGCACATGCACATGGGCATGGCCGGCGCCCAGCAGCAGGAGTTTCTTGATGCCGTGGTCCATGGGGCCGATGATAGGTGCTCGCGCCGGGCGTCCGCGTTGCGCGGGCGGGCCGTCTCAGCGCTGCCAGCCGATGCCGGTGATCCAGCCGCTGCTGCGGCTGCCGGTGTTGTCGCTGTCGGCCCCGACCAGCACCGTGTGCACCGCGGGCAGGTTCTCGGCGGCGGTGCTCACGCCCTGCGGCAGCTCGTCGGCAAACAGCCGGGCGAAGTCGGCCGCCACATCGCGCGTCTCGGTGACCCAGCGCGACAGCGGCGCATCGCGACCCTGCAGCACGATGAAGCGCACCCGTCGCGTGTACGGGTTGCTGCCTTCCCGGGAGGCCGGTCCGGCGCTGTCCCAGACATAGCACAGGGTGGCCGCCGGCAGGGCCTCCCCGCTGACCGCCCGCGCCACGCGCAGCACCGTCCGCTCCCAGAATGGAATCTGCTCGAGCTTGTGCTCGAACATCACGCACAGCTTGAGCGCGGCGTCATCGCCTTCCTTGCTGAGCAGGTCGGGCGCTCGCCGGCCACCGGACAGCGGCTGGTCCAGGCGCCAGCGCCACTGCAGCCGCGCCGGCGGCACCGACAGCCGGTCGTGCACCAGGGTTCCGTAGGAGCCGTCGGTGAGCACCTGGATGGCGGGGACCCCGTCGGCCTCGCCGGGCTCGAAGCGGGTGAGCGGCAGGTCTGCGTGGCTCTTGGGAAAGCCCACCACCCGCCACCCGGCGCCCGGCTCCCCGCCGGCGCCCATCAGCGGCGGCAAGGGGGCAGCCTGGCCTGCCCAGGCGAAGCCGCACAGGCCCAGCAGGGAACAGGTCAGGAAGGTGGACGGCGGCATGTTCAGCGAGGCAGGTCGTTCAGGGACCAATCGTAGTCCAGATGGGTCACGCGCAGCTCGCGCCGGCGCAGGCGTTCGCGGACGGCCGGATCGTCGGTCAGCAGGTCGGCGTAGTGCGCGGTGACGTCTTCCACTCGCCGCCAGCCCCGGTGGCCCTGCTCGAAGTCCTCTCGGAACCAGCGGAAGATCATGCTGACCTCGACGCGGTCGCCCTGCGCCCGGTTGCGCGTGCGGTCTGCCATGAAGCGGCGCATGCCGTCCTCGAGCTGGGCCTCCAGCCGCTCGGCGGTGAAGGCCTCGTCGCGCAGGGCCGGGCAGCCGATGCTGGCGCAGTTGACCGCGGCGTGGATGCGCGGCTCCTGGTAGCGTGGCCGAAGCTGCCCGTGCTCTACCCAGTCGAGGTGGCGCAGCTCGCCCAGCAGGCTGAAGAACTTTTTCTTCCAGGGGGTCTGGATCAGCCCCCCCAGGTCCTTGATGGACTTGAGGTCGGGATAGCGGGTGAGGATGAGCTCGATGGTGAAGGCGTTGTAGGCATTGATCAGGAAGGCCATCTGCTGCGCCCGGCTCCAGCCGTCGAAGCTGGCCTGGCTGACGCCGGAGAGGCTGTCCAGCACGCCCTTGAGTGCAGCGCGGTCGGCGGCGAAGCCGCGGTAGTCGACCTGTGACTGCCTGCCGTCGGGCAGCCACCGGACATGGCGCCTGAGCAGGGCGTTCCACGCGGCATGGCCGTGGTCGAAACCCGCCTGGGCCCGGGCCAGGGCCGGCATCAGGGCCCATGCGGCACCGGTCAGTGCCAGACCCAGCCAGGTCCGGCGCGGCAGCAGGGGCAGGGGAGGCACAGGGTGCGGGTCGGCCATGGAGGCGGTGTGATCCGTTTGCGCTGCCATGGTTCAGCCCCGCTTCCAGTCGTGGAACTTGCGCACCCATTCCAGCAGGCCCTGGGGCGCATGGGCGCGCTTCCATTCGCCGGCGGCGTACTTGTTGGCCTCGGCCAGCGTCGGGTAGGTGTGGATGGTGCCCAGGATCTTGTTCAGGCCCAGGCCGTGCTTCATGGCCAGCACGTACTCGGCCAGCAGGTCGCCGGCGTGGGTGCCGACGATGGTCACGCCCAGGAT
>SBFS01000056.1 GCA_006227825.1 Burkholderiales bacterium
AGCACGGCGCAGGCCCTGGCCGGCCGCAGCTTCGGTGCCCTGTCGTCCATCCGCGACGCCTTCATCTTTCCGCTCAGTCCGGCGCCCATCCCCGAGCTCGGCAGCTCCTCCGGCTTCAACTTCCGTTTGCAGGACCGCTCGGGCCTTGGCCGGGAGACCCTGCTGGCCGCGCGCAACCAGCTGCTCGGACTGGCTTCGCAGAGCCCGTTGCTGGCACAGGTGCGGCCCGACGGTCTGGAGGACGCACCGCAACTGCAGATCGACATCGACCGCGACCGGGCCAACGCCCAGGGCGTGGGCTTCGAGGCCGTCAGCGCCACCATCGGAGCGGCCCTGGGCTCGGTCTATGTGAACGACTTTCCGAACGCCGGGCGCCTGCAGCGGGTGGTCGTGCAGGCCGATGCGCCGGCGCGCATGCAGCCCGAGGACGTGCTGTCCCTGACGGTGACCAACCGCCAGGGACAGGCCGTGCCGCTGTCGTCGTTCGCCAGCACCCGCTGGGTGGTCGGCCCCATGCAGACGGTGCGCTACAACGGCTATCCGGCCTTCCGCATCTCGGGCAGCGCGGCACCGGGCGTCAGCACCGGCGAGGCACTGGCCGAAATGGAGCGCCTGGCCTCGCAGCTGCCCCAGGGCATCGGGTTCGAGTGGACCGGCCAGTCGCGCGAGGAGAAGCTGGCGGGCGCGCAGGCGCTGATCGTCTACGCCTTTGCCATCCTCGCCGTCTTCCTGTGCCTGGCCGCCCTGTACGAGAGCTGGACCATCCCGCTGGCGGTGATCCTGGTGGTTCCGCTGGGCGTGCTCGGGGTGCTGCTGGCCACGCTGATGCGCGGTTACGCCAACGACATCTACTTCCAGGTCGGGCTGATCACCATCATCGGCCTGTCGGCCAAGAACGCCATCCTCATCATCGAGTTTGCCAAGGACCTGCAGGCCCAGGGCAAGAGCCTGGTCGAGTCGGCGCTGGAGGCGGCACACCTGCGCTTTCGCCCCATCATCATGACCTCCCTGGCCTTCACGCTGGGGGTGGTGCCGCTGTTCCTTGCCTCGGGTGCCGGCTCGGCCAGCCAGCGCGCCATCGGCACCGGCGTGGTGGGCGGCATGCTGACCGGCACGGTCCTGGCGGTCGTGTTCGTGCCGGTGTTCTTTGTCGTCGTGCGCTCGCTGTTCAGGGGCAGTGTCCGGCAGAACCGCGTGCATGCCGACCAGGCGGCCCACATGGGGGTGCATTCCGATGTCCGTTGATTCCGGTCCTTCCCGCGCCATGCCCTGGCCGCGCGCCGCGCTGGCGGTCGCCTGCCTGCTGTGGCTGTCGGGCTGTTCCTTCACTCCCGACTACGAACGCCCGCCGGCGCCGGTGCCAGAGCAGTTCGTGGGAGCGCAGCCCGGGACGGCGGCCACTGCCTTGCCCGCATGGGCCGACTTCGTGGGCGATGCCCGCCTGCGCGAACTGATCTCGCTGGCCCTGGCGGACAACCGCGACCTGCGCGCGGCCATGGCCCAGGTCGGGCAGCTGCGCGCCCTGTACCGCGTGCAGCGGTCCGGCGAGGCTCCGACGGTCAACCTGGGTGTCACCGGCAACCGCCAGGTGCGCGAGGAGGGCGAGATCGGCAGCACGTACACGGCCGGCCTGCTGGTCAGTGCCTGGGAGATCGATTTCTTCGGCCGGCTGGCCAGTCTCAGCGAGGCCGCCCTGGCGCAGTTCATGGCCAGCGAGCAGGCCGAGCTGGCGGCGCGCACCAGCCTGGTGGCCACCGTGACCAGCACCTGGCTGGCACTGGGCGCCGACGACGAGCTGCTGGCCCTGACCCGCAACACGCTGCAGACGCGCGAGGATGCCCTGCGGCTGATCCGCCTGCGGTTCGACAACGGCGCCGCGTCCGCACTGGACCTGCGCCAGGCCGAGTCGCTGACCGCTGCCGCCCGGGCCACCCTGGCCCAGCTGGAACGGCAGCGCGCCCAGCGCCTGAACGCACTGACCCTGCTGGTCGGCCAGCCCGTTCCCGGGTCGCTGCTGCCCACGGCACCGCCCGGGCAGCCGGCCTCGCCGCTGGCCGATGTGCCCGCAGGCCTTCCCTCGGACCTGCTCGAGCGCCGGCCGGACATCCGTCAGGCCGAGCAGCAGCTGATCGCCGCCAACGCGAACATCGGGGCGGCCCGCGCGGCCTTCTTCCCGCGCATCTCGCTGACCGCGTCCTTCGGCTCGGCCAGCACCGAGCTGTCGGGGCTGCTGGGCAGCGGCTCCTGGGGCTTCAGCGTGGCGCCGCAGGCCTTGCTGCCCGTCTTCGACCTCGGCCGCAACCAGGCCAACCTGGAGGCCGCCCGCGCCGCGCGCGAGGGCGCTGTCGCCCGCTACGAGAAGGCCATCCAGACCGGGTTTCGCGAGGTGTCCGACGCCCTCGTGGCCCGCAGCGCCCTGAATGAGCAGTTGCAGGCCCAGCAGGCGCTGGAGCAGGCCGAGGCCGAGCGCCTGCGCCTGGCCGAGCTGCGCTACCGCAACGGCGTGGCCAGTTTCCTGGACGTGCTCGATGCCCAGCGCTCGCTGTTCGCCGCCCGGCAGGCCGTGACCCAGACCCGTCTGGCACAGCAGCTCAACCGGGTGGACCTGTACCGGGCGCTCGGCGGCGGCTGGTCGCCGCCGGATCAGGGGCAGCGAACCTCGGCCGCCGGCAGGTCGTAGAAGCGCACGATGTGCTCCCAGGCCAGCCTGGGGTCGTCCACGGTCACGAACAGCTCCAGGTCCTCGGCCGAGACCGCACCTTCCTCGACCAGCACGTTGAAGTCGATCAGCCGCTTCCAGTACTCGGAGCCGAACAGCACGATCGGCACCGGCCGGGCCTTCCTGCACTGCACCAGCGTGATCACCTCGAACAGCTCGTCCAGCGTGCCGAAGCCCCCCGGAAAGGCCACCAGCGCCTTGGCGCGCATCATGAAGTGCATCTTGCGCAGCGCGAAGTAGTGGAACTTGAAGCTCAGCTCGGGCGTGATGTAGGGGTTGGCGGACTGCTCGTGCGGCAGGGTGATGTTCAGGCCCACGTTGAGGGCGCCCTCGTCGTGTGCTCCACGGTTGGCCGCCTCCATGATGCCGGGCCCGCCGCCGGTGCAGATGAACAGCTTGTCCTCGTGCGGGCAGCTCCTGCTGTAGCGCGCCACGATGCGGGCGAACTCGCGCGCGTCGTCGTAGTAGCGTGCGTTGCGCACCTGGGCGCGGGCGCGGGCCAGCGCACGCGCATCGCCCGTCGCCTCGGCCTCGGCCAGCGCCGCCTGGGCCACGGCCGGTTCGCGAAACCGGGCGCTGCCGAACACCACGATGGTGTTCTCGATGCCCAGTTCGCGCTGGGCCAGGTCCGGCTTGAGCATTTCCAGCTGGAAGCGGATGCCCCGTGTCTCCCGGCGCAGCAGGAATTCCGGGTCGGCGAAGGCGAGCCGGTAGGCGTCCGGGGCCAGTGTGTTGCCGCCGTCGGCATGGGCCTGCAGTTCGGCCCAGGCGTCGGCCAGGCGCCGCTCCTTCAGGTTCTCGTGGTGGGCTTTGGTGGTCATGTGGCTTGTCGCAGAAAGGTATCGGGCTGCAGGGGATTGTGCCGCCTGTGGCGGGTCACAGGCCCAGCGCCAGGGCCAGCGGCACGAAGACGATGGCCAGCGCGTTGCCCAGCATGATCATGGCCGCCACCTTGTCGGGCTCCTGCCCGTAGCGTTCGGCAAGCATGAACTGCATGACCGCCGGGGGCAGGGCAGCGAACAGCAGCAGCTGGCCGCGCGCGGCACCATCCAGGCCGAGCACCCAGGCCAGCGGAACCGCGATCACCAGGCCCAGCAGGGGCCGTGCCAGCGCCCCCAGCATGCCCAGTGCCAGACCAGAGCGCGTCAGCGACGTCAGGCGCACACCCAGTGCGAACAGCATCATCGGCAGCAGGGCGTCGCCCAGCAGTTTCAGGCCCGAGAGAACCACATCGGGTGGCCGCACCTCGGTCAGCGCGCTGGCGAACCCCAGCGCGGTGGCGATCATCAGCGGGCTGGTCAGCAGGTCGCGTGTGCGTGCCTGGCTGCTGGTGATGCGCGCGCCGATGGAGAAGTGGAACAGGTTGCTGACCGAGAACAGGGCCACGGCGGCCCCGAAGTTTGCCGGCCCGAAGGCCAGCAACGCCAGCGGCAGCCCCATGTTGCCGCAGTTGTTGAACATCACCACCGGCACCAGGGTGCGTGTCTGGGCGCCGAAGGCCCGCGCCACCGGCCAGGCCAGCAGCCCGCTGCCCAGGATCAGCACCGTGCCTCCGATGAGCAGCGGCACATGGTCGGCCAGCCGGAAGTCCTTGGCCGCCAGCGCCGAATACACCAGCACCGGCGCCAGCACGTCCAGCGCGATGCGGTTGAAGACCGACAGGTCGGGCGGCGAACGGCGGGCATAGCCGTAGCCGATGGCCACGATCAGGAAGACCGGGATGATGACGTCGGCGATGCGGGCGATCAGGTCCATGAAAGGAACTCAGTCCGGAAAATGCAGAAGGCCCCGCAGGGCCTTCTGGCAGTGATCCACGGTCTGGATCAGACGCGCTTCTTGTACTCGCCGGTGCGGGTGTCGATCTCGATCTTGTCGCCCTGGTCCACGAACAGCGGCACCGAAATCTCGAAGCCGGTGGCGATCTTGGCCGGCTTGAGCACCTTGCCGGACGTGTCGCCCTTGACGGCGGGTTCGGT
>SBFS01000064.1 GCA_006227825.1 Burkholderiales bacterium
TGTCGATGGCCGAGAACCAGCCAGACCTTGAGTGCGTGCAGGTCACCTACGTGAACCCGGAGACCGGTGACGACGCCGAGAACATCCTGGGCTTCCACGCGCTGATGCTCAGGCCCGGCCAGACACTGAACCTGCCGGCGCGCTCGCCCGCGCAGGTGTTCCACCTGATCGAAGGCGGCGTGGATGTGTCCACCTGCGGCAAGGCCTTCGGCCTGGTCGAGGCCGACACCTGCTGCGCACCCGGCTACGAGCCGGTGACGCTGAAGAACCGCTCGGCCGGGCAGCCGGCTTTCGTCTTCATCGCCGACGAATCGCCCTTGCACCGAAAACTCGGCGTCCATGAGACGCGATGACACCAGGAGACACCAGATGACCCCATACCTCTTCTCCCCGCCCGCCGTCCGGTCGCTGCCCATCCATGGCCGGGCCGAGCGCTTCCCCGTCAACCGCATCTTCTGCGTCGGCCGCAACTACCACGCGCACGCCGTCGAGATGGGCAAGCCGGTGGACAAGTCGGTCGAGCAGCCTTTCTATTTCACCAAGTCGCCACAGACCCTGGTGGAAAGCGGCGCCACCGTTCCCTATCCGCCGCGCACGAACAACTACCACTACGAGATGGAACTGGTGCTGGCCATCGGCAGGCCCGGCTTTCGCGTGAGCGAGGCCGACGCGCACGGCCTGATCTACGGCTACGCCGCCGGCCTGGACATGACGCGGCGCGACCTGCAGCTGGTCGCCCGCGACAAGGGCCGCCCCTGGGACACCGGCAAGGACATCGAGCAAGGCTCGGTCTGTTCCGAGATCGTGCCGATGGAAGGCGTGGTCATCGAGAACGGAGCGATCGCACTGGAGGTGAACGGGCAGACCAGGCAGTCTTCCGGCGTCGACAAGCTGATCTGGAACATCCGCGAAATCATCGCCGACCTGTCGACCTACTACCACCTTCAGCCCGGCGACCTGATCTACACCGGCACGCCCGAGGGTGTGGGTGCGGTGGTGCCTGGCGACCGGATCACGGGCCGTGTCGAAGGGGTGGCCGAGGTGTCGCTGACCGTCGGTGCGCCCGACTGAGGCTGCTCAGGCTTGCCAGGCCTGCCGCCGTTGCGCCTGGCGCAGCAGCGGCAGGTCCTGCTCGACGATGTGGCCGATGAGCCAGCGGCGCAGGAACTGACCGAGCTCGGTGACGCTCAGCTGCCCCTGCTGCAGCCGGGTCGCCATGTCGGCCAGGCTGTCCGCGAACCCCGCATGCAGATGCTCGTGCCAGGCATGTTCCTGGCCGTCGACCGCGTGCCGGCGCATCCAGTCTTCCTCGTAGCGGAAGTGGTAGTCGGCATAGGCGCGCAGCTGGGACAGCACCTCGGCCAGCCGGGTGGACGGATCGTCGCCGTCGGCCTCACCCACGCGCTGCAGCAGCTGGAACAGCACGCGGTGCTGCAGGTCGATGGCCAGCACCCCGCTTTCCAGCCGTTCGTCCCAGGTCAGCGGGTCGCAAGGGGCCGCCGCCCCCTCGCGGTTCACCGGGCCTCTCCCTGGCCCGTCATGCGCCGCGCCTGCATTTCCTCGCCCATCGCGGTCAACGCCTCGCCAGCCAGCAGGGCCTGCGCGGCCGGATAGACCACGTCTTCCTCGAGCCGGATGTGCTCGCCGTATCGGCCGGCAAAGTCGTCCAGCGTCTGCCGCCCGTCGTCACCCCAGGGTGTCCATTCGACGGGGGATGCGGCCTGGGCCACGGCTTGCAGCAGCCGCCGGGCCCGCGGCCATGCCTGCTCCATGGCGAGATGGTCCTGCTGCAGCCGCCGGACCACTGCCCGCACCGGCGCATCGCCCCGGCTCAGCAGCAGCGGGAAGACATGCAGCTCTTCGTCCTCGTGGTGCAGCGGGGCGGCCAGGTCGAAGTAGCGCATGACGTCGCGCGCCGCCTGCGCAGCCTGTTCGTCGTGCCCGCGCCTGTCCAGGTGCTCGCGCAGCCGCTGCAGCAGGCGCAGCATGCGATGCACCCGCTCGTGGCAGGTGGTCAGCATCTCGAACGGCGCCTCGACGAAGCCGGATGCCGCTGCCTGCCCCCCGGGCTGACCGATCTGGTGCAGGCGCACGCCCCCCATCACGGCCTCAGCCGATCCGAACCGCATGGCCTTGCCGGTCGAACGGCAGGAAGGCCCCGATCTGACCCTGGCGGATGCGCTCGACCATGGTGTTCAGGGCTGTGTCGACATCGGCCGGTGCCGGCGGCCGGGACGCCTGTCCGGACAGGGCGGCGGCAAACACCATGCCCCAATCGACGCCGAGCGTCGCAGCCTCGGCACTGAACTGGGCGAAGTCGGCCAGTTCGTCGGGGGACTTGTCCACGCACAGGCGAGGCACCAGCGCGCCGCCTTCGCCGCGCTCGAAACCGGCACGCTCTTGCGGCGAGGCGTCCTCGGGCAACTCGATGCCCGCGAGCACGAAAAGCAGCCGCTGCGGCTGGGCCTGGGTGCGGGCGGCGGCCAGCAACTCGTCAAAGGTCGTGATGTTCATGGAGCAGGATGAATGGCATCAGGAGCCTGCGGCTCCGTCAGGCTGCCCGAGGCAGCTGTGGTAATCGGAAACGGAGGGCCGGCTGCGGCCCGGCTTGCGGCTGGCGACCGACCCGATGCTGATGAAGCACAGGGCCTGTTCGGCCGCGCCCAGCCCGAACAGCCGTCGCAGGGCGTCGGACTTGAGCGCCTTCCCGCTGGTCAGCGCCGAACCGTAGCCCAGCGCGGTGGCCATCAGCAGGATGTTCTGCACCGCGCATCCGGCCGAGAAGATGCGCTCGGCCAGATCGATGTCCGGCCGGTCGCCGCGCAGGGCATCGACCACCACGAGCATCAGCCAGGGCGCCCGGTGGGCCTTCTCGCGCGCCCGTTCCAGCTCGTCGGCGGTGGCCGCGGCATCGCGCTCGAACAGGGCCTGCGCGAACACCTGCGCCAGCAGCTCGCGCCGCTCGCGGGGCACCTCGATGAAACGCCAGGGCAGCAGCTGGCCGTGGTCGGGGGCCGCGGATGCCGCGGCCAGGATGGCCTGCCGCTGGACGGCATCCGGCCCGGGCTCGGTCAGGCGCCGGGGCAACACCGTGCGCCGGGCATGCAGCAGCTCGTTCGCCAGGGCAGGCCAGTCGGCCGATGGAAGATCGGAGGGATCGGACATGGACGGAAAGAAAGGGGTGACAGGGACGACCGCAGCGGACATCAGCCCGGACGGCCATCGACCCTGGGGCGGCCGTACCAGCCCAGCAGGCGCGCGCCCCACAGGGTGCACACCAGGACCCACAGCAGCGCGGAGAGGGCCGTGACGGCGGTCGGTTCGGGCAGCAGCACCGCCACGATACGCAGGACCACCGCCAGCTGCAAGACCCAGAACAGCGCCCACACCAGCGTGTCGGCCACCAGGAGGCGGCCGCTGTGCCCGCAGGACACGCGGGTGACCATCGCCAGCAGCAGCGAACCGAGGAAGCCCATGGTCATCGCATGCAGCGCGCCCAGCCCCAGCAGCGGCATGCCGGTGCGCAGGCCCAGCAACTGGGACAGGCCGGCCAGCACGAAGGACAGGCCCAGCCAGACAAAGCCCAGATGCAGCATGGCCAGCAGGCGGATACGCAGGCTCTGCACCAGCCCCCAGGCGAAGGCCAGCCAGAGGATGACGCTGCCGGCTGCCAGCTCCAGCAGGCCACGCACCAGCATCCATTCGCGGCCGGACGGCCAGCCGGCCCATTCGGCCCAGACCGACAGCCACTCCATGGCCACCATGGCCAGCAGGGCCCACAGGACCCAGAACGGACGCCAGACCTCGATCATGGGCACGGCGCTGGAGGTGAAGAACGGGATCATGCGGTGCGCCACCGCCACGTAGGTGACCACCACGAAACCCCACAGGCCCCCGCGGACCAGGGCCATGCCCAGGTCGAGCCGGCCGGCGGGCATGGCCAGCAGCAGGCCGGCCAGGGACAGGACACCGACGGCACCGGCGAAGGCGACCACCTTGGCATGCAGCCGGTCGGGCGCCGGACTGCGCAGGAGCAGGCGCCAGAAACGCGCATACATCAGCAGCAGGCCGAGCCCCGCCAGGGCCAGGCCGGCGACGGCCATGAGCGCGTGCAGGTGCGCCCCGGCCAGCCAGAGCCACCAGCCGCCGAGCTGGAGCAGCAGCGCCGGCAACAGCTGGCGGGCCGTGGGTGCCTCGACCGCCAGCCACTTGGGACCGGCGGTGAACAGGAAGCCGGCGAAGAACAGGGGCACGAAGCCCAGGCTCATCACCGCCGCGTGGGTGAGTGTGGGCGAGACCGCGTAGCGCAGGCCCAGATGGCCGGTGAAACGGTCCCATTGCACCAGGCCCCACCACAGGCCCGCCGCCACCAGCACCAGCATCGCCAGGGCGAAGGCCAGGCGGTGGGGTGCCTGCATCAGCCAGGCCCAGCGCCAGCCGCTCGACGGCGGCACGTCCCCGCGCAGCTCCGGCCGGCCGCCGGTCACCGGCAGCGGCAGGGACTTGCGCGGGCTCAGGCTCACCCGCAGCTCCCCAGGTGGCCGCAGGATGTGCAGTAGTCGCAGCCATCCTTGCGGATCATGGCGTGTGCACCGCATTCAGGGCATTTCTTGCCCGCCATCACACCCGAGGGAATGCCGGTCAGCTCGGGCATCGCGGGGACCGGATGGGCCGGCATCGCCCGCTG